>CALFOL010000818.1 GCA_937919915.1 uncultured Planctomycetaceae bacterium | reverse complement strand
TCGGGAATGTTCTTCTTTAATCGCGGCTTTTGTTGTTCGGACGGTTTCCGACGTTTTTGACGCGGCGGAAGATTTGCTGCAACAACGGCGAAGTCCGAGTTCGGTCCGGGGACAACCAGCCCGGTCAGGCAGTTCGGGCACGTCGCCTTTCGACCCTGATCCGCCTCACGGACTTTGAACTCCTCCCCACAGTGACAAAGAAATCGGATTACCCAATCGCCGCTCCGTTCTAGCAACGTGTTTAAAGACGTGATTCGAAATGCAACGTACCCCGCAGCGCTCAGGATCAAACCGATTGCCGAAAACGTTGTTGGCCAAAAAGAGCCGTAAACGGCAAAAACCCGCGGAGCACCTGTTCCGGCAATCTTTATCGAGGTCCCTCGGCACCTTTTTCTGGAATTCGGTGATCAATCGAAGCGACAAAGACATTCATTTTCCTGTTACTCTCCACCGCAATCCGATAGATGTGATCATGAAACTTTCCAACTTGTCTCGCAGTCTCCGTTTTTCAAGCATTCTCGTAGTTGAAGGGCTTTAACAATTCCTCCGGCATTCTGTTACCAGACAAATCCACGACGACTAGAGCAGTTAGTTTACCTAAACATGTGGATGCGTCGGGCTCGTTGGAGCAGGTGATTTGCTGTCGAAAACCGTTCGCCGCAGCCACAAGTCCGCGTCAGACGCTGTAAGACCTTGATCAACCCAGACGGAAAGCAAACTCCAGATGAATGACCTGCTGCAACAACCCGAAGAAGAAACTGTCGCTGCAACGGCCGAATCCGTTGACGAGTGGGAGCGGTTACGACTCGTGATCGGCGCCGGCGATGCGGCTGATGCTCACGAATATCTGCACAGTCTGCCGCCGGGCGAAATCACGCGTCTGCTGGGGCGTGTCTCGCCGGACGAACAGCGTGCCTTCCTGACTATTCTCGGCGACGAAGATGCGGCACGGGTCATCGAAGCATTGCCGGAGCTGCAGGCTGCTCAATTGATGGGCGCTCTGCCGGCAGGAGAAGCCGCAACAATCTTCGACTTCATTCACAGTGACGTTCAGGCGGACCTGCTGGATCAGCTCAGCGATGAGCAATCGGCGGCTATTCTTGGTGCACTGCCCGAAGAAGAAGCGAAGAGTATTCGTTTTCTGGCAGCTTTTCACCGTGACAGTGCTGGCGGGTTGATGAACACGGAATACCTCGCCTACCGCGAGGCGAATTCGGTGGACGACGTCCTGAACGACCTTCGCCGGTTTGCTGACGATTACGCCACCTACAACGTCCAGTATCTTTATGTCGTGAGTTCCGCTGAAGCGATTGACGACTCTGATCACAAAGGGGACAGTGAAGGTCGGCTTGTCGGTGTTCTGCCGTTGCGAGATCTGGTACTGGCGCCCCGCGGTCGACGGATCTCACAGATGATGATCAGGAATCCGATCAGCGTGGATGATTCTATGACGCTGGACAGCCTGCAGCATCTGTTCGACAGCCGTTCGCTGTTCGGACTTCCGGTTGTCGACGCCAACGACATGCTGGTGGGCGTTGTTCGCCGCAGCGACATCCAACTTGCCAGCGAACAGCAGGCTGGTCGGACGTTCCTTCGATTTGCAGGTATTCTGGGGGGAGAAGAACTCCGCAGTCTGCCGCTGAAGACTCGTTGCGGCCGGCGGCTATCGTGGCTGAGCATCAATATTGTGCTGAACATCATCGCGGCCAGCGTGATTTCGATGTACGAGGAAACACTTTCCGCAGTGATTGCGTTGGCCGTATTTCTGCCGATGGTGTCAGACATGAGCGGCTGCAGCGGCAATCAGGCGGTTGCTGTCAGCACGCGGGAGCTTGTGCTGGGAGTGATCAAACCGGGCGACTATCTGCACGTTTTCAGGAAAGAGGTGTTGCTTGGCCTGTTGAACGGAATCGCTCTGGGAATTCTGCTGGGAATTGTCGCCTACGTTTGGAAGGGAACTCCAGCACTGGGACTGGTTGTTGGGGGAGCACTTGCTGCGAACACGCTGATCGCCGTTTGCCTGGGAGCATTAATTCCACTGCTGTTGAAAGGCTTCAAGGTCGACCCGGCGTTGGCGTCAGGCCCGATTCTGACAACGCTGACAGATATGTGCGGCTTCTTTTTGGTGTTGTCATTCGCACAATTGATGCTGCCGTGGCTCACGTAGGTACGGTGCGAAAATCGTCAGGTCGACTTCCGGAAATCCAGATGTTGTTTCACGATGGAGGATCGCGTTCTTTACAAGCACGACGCGCGATCGCGTGAATTCGCAGTGTTTCTGTTGATTCACCCGCTGGCGGTTCGTGCTGGTATTTGACCTGTTAGAAAACTATGTCGCTCTGTCAGGCCGGCGCGATCGCAGCGGTTACGAAAACCCAGCCCAATTCAGCGGCGACATTTCGGCGGTTTTTTCGCGTTCCGGCTGATTCTGTTGGTGCCCGGATCACTGTGGCTTAAACTTAGACGACATTTCACCCAATAGCGATTGCGGTGTTTCCCGTGCTTTCTGTTGCAGGCTCAAGCCTGTTCACCATCGAGAATGCTGCATGCATAAACTATCACTTCTATTTTGCATCGGTTCCCTGGCGTTGGCGCCGGACTGTGTGAACTCAGTGTACGGTCAGCAAATTCAGATCGCTCGATCAGGTTTAATCTACGGTCTCGGTCGCGTGGAACGTGTTGATTCGAAGAGTGCGCAGATTGATCTTGGAGATGTGCACACGCTGCGACCGGGTGAGAAAGTGGCCATCTTTCGACCGCAGGAAAACTACTTCGTCCCGATTGGAGTGCTAGTCGTCGGCGAAACCCATCCCACGTTTTGCCGCACGACTCGATCAACGAGTGTGAAACCGGAAGCTGGCGATATAGCGATGTTCACGCGCGAGTTTTCGCAGCTTAAGACTGCTGCTCAGCACCGGGACGATTACGTCAGACACCGCGTGGCGAAAGATACTGGCAGGAATCGCTACTCGACATTCGGCGAAGATGATGTAGCGATTGCTCTGGCCGACTATCGAGATCATTACGAACAGTGGGAGCGTAGTCAGCGAGATGTCGTCGGATACTTGCCCGGCAAGACATTTGCTGGCGGCAAAGAATCAGAAATTAGCCAGCTGCTGAAGCAAATCAGCATGATGCGGGAACTTCATCGAGTAGGCAGCAACACCCTGCCTGCTGCCGGTCCGCAATGGGTGGCAGTCATGAACGTTTTGTTTGGGCCCACTGTAGTGCTGCAGCACAGAGCGGCTCAGAAGATCGTTACGGACGAATTTGCCGACGAGGAAGTGACCGGACCACCGATCCGGGATATTGAGCGGCAAGTCAGAGATACCCTGTTTGACCGGCGCGACGAAGAGCAGAAACTGGTGACCTATCTGGTGGCAAACATCATCGAGAATTCTCCCCGCAGCCTGGAAATCTGGTTTACACACAACCTTAAGGAAAGTCAGTTTCCTCAAATGGCCGAGGATGTGGCGTTGGTTGATCAGGTACGTCGGATTTTGAAGGAACTGCGTGGGGATCAGCAGTAGGAGCGTTTCCGCAGGGCAAATACAAGCACGGCGCGCAGGCGAGTGAATTAACAGAAACGCTGCGACTTCACTCGCTTGCGCGTCGTGCTGGTAAGACAAAACTTCGGTAAATCTCGACGCCTTGGCAGACTTCGTTAGACTATCCAGCATCGGTGTTGGTTCAACATATTCCGTTGGGCCGCTAAAACGGTCGCTCAGTCGATAGTTCTGAGGCAACGGAATGGCGAGAAAATGGGGAAAGCGTCGCGATGACGGCGGCAGCATGCTGGCGTCTATTGTGATCATCGTGTTGGGCACAGGGCTATGTTGCTTTCTGTGCCTGATGGACCAGTCCGAGTTCAGTGATCTGATGTTGATCGCGTTACCGGGCACAAGTTTGCTCGCGATAATCCTCATTGTTGCCTATCGCTACGGTCGCTCTGACTCCGGCAGTCTGATCTTTTGGCATTCCGCAGCCACCAATCATAACGATGACGGAATCGCTGGGCAGTATCGCGCCGAAAAGGTGAAAGACCGACGCGCGAACACTCCAGTGGGCACCAATCAGCCGATTACCGCCGAGGAAGCTCATGACCTGCAGACGATGAGTTCGAACACGTGGGTTCCGTCGAAAAAACGCGGCGAAAAATAGGCTGAGTTTTCAAGGATCGTGCCGCACGCCCACGATTCAGTCACGAGCACAGAACCTCGCACCATCCGTGGAATCGCCACACTATCCGTGGGAAAACGTCGCTATGTCCTCGGCGAATGCGAGCCTTGCATCTGCTTTGCGAATGCCTGAAGATCTCCGCATTGCGACTGCCACAAAATTTTGCGATCGACATCTCTGACCGCCCATTCTCGTTGAGTTTTCTTAATGGCTGATGACCGCCCGAACATTATCTTCATCATCACAGACCAGCAGCGTTTTGACACCATTCGGGAACTCGGCTTCGACTACATGGACACGCCGAATCTGGACCGGCTGGTCCGTGAAGGCACGACGTTTACAAATTGCCATATTTCTGCCCCGAGTTGTGCACCTTCGCGAGCCAGTTTGTTTACCGGCTACTACCCGCACACGACCGGCATTCTAAAAAATGCCGATGCGTGGAATCACGGCTGGATCGAATCGTTGGCCGAGAGCGGTTATCGCTGCATCAACATTGGCAAGATGCACACGTACCCGTACCACACTCCGATGGGGTTTCATGAGCGATACGTTGTCGAAAACAAAGACCGCTATCTGGAAGAACGGTACTACTACGACGAATGGGACAAGGCTCTCCACGCCCGCGGCCTGGTGAAGCAGCAGCGTGAGTTCTACCGCCAGCGAGCAGACTACAAAGACGCTCTCGGAGCTTTCCTGTGGGAGCTGGATCCGGACATGCAGTCGGATAACTTTGTGGGTGATATGGCCACGTGGTGGATTGATTCGAAACCAAAGTCAGATCAACCGCTGTTTCTG
>CALFOL010000817.1 GCA_937919915.1 uncultured Planctomycetaceae bacterium | reverse complement strand
TACTCTTCCCTTTCCGTGCTTTTTCAATGGCGGTAATCGCTTGGTTCAACCGCTCAGTCGGCCGCTTGAACGATTCCATTCTCGAGATGCGATGCAGGTTCCAGCCCTGGCTGCCCAGTACGATTGCTCGCGTACGGTCGCGGTCGCGAGCTGACCGGGAAGGTCGATAATCGATAAGACTCTCCATCCACGTCGATTTCCAATAGCACGTGTCATCAGTACGTTCAATCGGCGTTCGCCACCGGACGAAGACACCGGCCCAAAGTTCAGCGAGACCTTGCCGTCCTCTCCGGGGCCGTCAATAATGCAGAAGGTTTATGAAGCAGTTTAATGGGGCGTGAAAAATCCTCGTTCGCAGCTGTTCACTTCCATCAGAAGGCAAACGCCCGGTCACGATTCAGCCAGTGTCGCTGCATGTCCTGAGAACTGCAAATCGCGATTTGACGGATGGTTGGCGATAAGCAAAACCAGCGGGAGAAGTCGCTACTGGTGGCGGTCACAGAAACCAGACCGGCTGTGCTGGAATGGCGGGTGACGGAGACAGTGAGTGCAATTGAACGTGTTTTTACTGTGATTTCAGCTACTTAACGGTTGCTGATTTGCTGATGGGCCGCGAAACGCTATCTTGAAGACGGGTAGACTGCGTGGAATCGAGAATATGGCATGGCGAACCGTCTTCTATACGCATGCCCATCCATTCAACCTGAACAAAAGTTCACATCCTCATGAGATCGTGCATGCCATACGTCCCCCCACTTCCCCGAATCGCGTTCTGTGCATTGCCGCTGTTGACCGTGGTTGCGGCATATGGCCAGGGAATCGTCAACAACAAATACGCCCCTCCGGATGCGTTTCGCCAACTGGAAGAAGTGTTGCCGACCGCCAACGATTATCGGACAGCATCGGGAGCGCCGGGACATGAGTATTGGCAGCAGAAAGTCGACTACGATATCGACGTTCAACTGCACGAAGACACTCAAAAAATCACCGGCAGTGAACTCATTACCTACACCAACAATTCACCGGACACCTTAAAGTATCTGTGGTTGCAACTGGACGCGAATCGGTTCCATCCCGATTCCGCAGCAAACCGTCATCGCGAAGCCCCGGTCATGGGCGACAAGATGACATTCAAAGCGCTGAACAGCGTTCTTGAAGCGAAGAAGTTTCCAGGCGGCACCAAAATTCTGCAGGTCAGCGACGGCAGTAACAACAAGGGGCTGAAGTTCACCGTGGTCGGCAGCAACATGCGAGTGGATCTGCCAACGCCACTCGCATCAAAGGCTGAGTTCCGATTTCGAGTGAAGTGGACCTACAACATTCCGGACGCCACGGTGTTGCGTGGCCGCGGCGGATTCGAACACTTCGAAAAAGACGGCAACAACATTTATGAAATCGCTCAGTGGTTTCCCCGCCTGTGCGCGTACACGGATACGACCGGTTGGCAGCACAAAGAGTTTCTGGGGAAAGGTGAATTCACGCTGGAATTTGGCGACTACCTGGTCAAGCTAACAGTTCCTGACGATCACATTGTTGCTTCGACCGGCGAACTGATGAACGTGGATGAAGTACTCACAGAGCCTCAGCGAACACGCCTTAAAGCAGCCGAAACGGCGGAAAAACCAGTCTTCATTGTCACTGCCGAGGAAGCCCTGGAGAACCAGAAAGAAGGCACTGACAAGACAAAGACCTGGCTGTATAAGGCACAGAATGTTCGTGACTTCGCCTTCGCATCGTCGCGTAAATTCATCTGGGATGCGATCGGGCATAACAGCAGTGGCAACAAAGTGCTGGCGATGTCGTACTACCCCAACGAGGCCGAGCCGTTGTGGAGCAAATACTCCACGCATGCCATCGTTCATACCCTGGAAGTCTATTCCAAATACACGTTCCGATATCCGTACCCGGTCGCCATCTCAGTGAATGGCCCGGTCTACGGGATGGAATACCCCATGATCTGCTTCAATGGTCCGCGACCGGAAGAAGACGGCACCTACACTGCTCGCACAAAGCACTCCTTGATTTCGGTGATTATTCATGAAGTCGGCCACAACTATTTCCCCATGATCGTCAACAGCGACGAACGTCAGTGGACCTGGATGGACGAAGGCCTGAATTCCTTTGTGCAGTATCTGGCCGAAGTCGAGTGGCAGGATGACTATCCTTCTCGCGCCGGCGAGCCGCAGAAGATCGTGTCGTACATGAGGAGCTCTAACCAGGTTCCCGTCATGACGAATTCTGAATCCATTCTGCAGTTTGGCCCGAACGCGTATTCAAAACCGGCCACTGCACTGAACATTCTTCGGGAAACCATTGTTGGTCGGGATGTCTTTGACTTTGCATTTCGCGAATATTCACAACGGTGGATGTTTAAGCGTCCGTATCCCGCAGACTTTTTCCGATCGATGGAAGATGCTTCCGGCGTCGACCTGGATTGGTTCTGGCGCGGCTGGTTCTATAGCACAGACCACGTTGATCTCGCGATTTCCGGCGTCAATCACTACCAGATCAACAATGGCGAACCGGCGGCAGACAGCAAACGCAAGCAAAAAGAGCGTGATGATGAACCAGATTCGTTGTCGGACAAACGCAACAAAAAACTGCCTCAGCGAGTCGACAGGTATCCCGAGCTGAAGGACTTCTATAACAGCTTTGATGATCTGGCAGTGAGTGATACGGAGAAGAAGAAGTTCGCAAAATATCTAAAAGATCTCAAACCCGAGCAGCGACAACTGCTGGGACTGAAGACTCATTTCTACGTCGTTGATTTCGAGAACAAGGGCGGACTGGTGATGCCCGTGATTCTGAAAGTCACGCACGAAGACAAGACGACTCGTGAGATTCGCCTGCCAGCTGAAATCTGGGTGAAGAATTCACAGCAAACTTCGCATCTCATCATGTCGACAAAGCCCATCGCTTCCATCGAACTGGATCCGCATCTGGAAACCGCGGACGTTGATCGCAACAACAATCACTTTCCACCACAGATGATCAAAAGTCGATTTAAGCTGTACAAGGAAAGTAAGAGCAGGAACGAAATGCAGAAGGCTGAAGCCGCAAAGAAAGCAGAACAACAAGCGGCGGAAAAAGCGAAGGCGGCCAGGAAGAAGCCGTCAGCAGCTAAAGCTCCAGCAGAGGAGCCGGTGAAATGAGTCTGTTTAGAACGGCATCTATGTTTGTGGCGCTGCTGGTGATCACGACCAGTGCGGATGCTCATCCATTTCATGCTTCCACCACCGAAATCGAATGGAACGCTGAGACGCAGCGTTTTGAAGTGGCGATGCGTCTGCGGATCGCTGACCTGGAAGATGCGATCTCAGCGAGAATCAAGTCCCGTTTTCGCCTGGAATCCGATTCAAAGCGAGACAAACATCTGCAGGCCTATCTACAGGAGACATTCTCAATCACGTTTGAACAGCATCGTGCATGCCGATTGCACTGGATGGGCTGTGAACTGGAACTCCACGACGTGTGGGTCTATTTCGAGGCAGAGTCCGTAGCTCCGACTGGTGCTGACGCGAACGTAAAGGATCTCGCATCACAGAAGATCGAAAGCTGGGATGGCCTGTTTCGAGACACGTCGACTGCGTCACTCGGACAGGGAGTTCGAATCCGGA
>CALFOL010000816.1 GCA_937919915.1 uncultured Planctomycetaceae bacterium | reverse complement strand
TTGTGGCCGCGGCGAACGGTTTTCGACAGCAAATCGCCTGCTCCCACGAGCCCGACGCATCCACATGTTTAGGTAAACTGCTCTAAGGTTTTCGTCCAATCAGGTTAAGACGTTCTATCAACTTTGTCTGCCGAGCGGCTTCAACGTCATTTCCTGTTTCTTTCAAGACGTGTTCCAGTATTTGCCGCGTCGATAGTTTCATCGGATTGACCTCAATTGACCTGCGAGCGGCCGCAACGGAATCGTCAAGACGTCCGAGATGCGCCAGGAGCTGAGCGTGCGGAGATTTGACGAATGCCAGGGGTTCAGGCGCAGCAATGTGTTGGTTGTCCCAAGTGATCCGAAATAGTCTTTGTTTATCCACTGCAGGCTGAGTTGTGTCTGCAGGATGGCTTCGTCCTCAGGCCGCAGGGCGACCGCTTTTGCCAGCAATCGTCCGGCGGAGGGATCGCCGAGCTGCATCCGCAGAGTGGCGATGGCCCTGAATAATTCGGCATCCTCCGGATCATCGTCCACGAGGGGCAAAAGCAAGCCGTACGCTGCTGCAACCTCCGGTGCGGTGCGTGCTCGGATTGCCAGCGTCAAACCAAACGCTCGCTGAATTTCCTTCTCGGGGACATTTTGGCGATCCGGTTGAAAAACTCCCAATTTCGTCTCGGTGTTCTCCTCAGCAGAATCATCATAAGAGCGAAGTATGCGGTGATCCGTTCTGGCGGTGTGGGGAATATCGCTGGCCCCTTTTTGCGGCAGATGACATGACACGCAGGAATTCGGCGGTGCCGTGCTTTGTCGTTGCTGGTGGTCCAGGCTGCACTCACTGGTTGCCTCGTGATGACATGACTGGCAGCGGCCGTTGTGAAATGGAATACGCTGCTCCTCAGAGGGAACGCCATGGGGGTCGTGGCAGCTCGTGCACTGAAAAGCCCCCGCCGATTCCTGATAACATTTACTGGAAACCATTTGCTCCACATGGCTGACAGCCTGGGAGTTAGTGACGGATTCACCAGTCGCGGGCTGGTTCACCAGCGTCACCCAGATGTCAGAGATGCAATCGCCGGGCCGAAAGTCATAGGCGGAACGCCCGGCGCGAAGAACTTTGGACTCGCCACTCAAATGGCACTGAAAGCATACGCTTTCGCGGGCATGAACAGGCAGCCTGGCAGGATTCACGATGGGATCAGGATGCGCTGCAGAAGCAACTCCCGCGGAATGGTAGTCGATGTGCTCGGCTCCCGGTCCGTGGCATCGTTCGCACCCGATCGACGCCTCAACGATGAAGTTCTTCCCGAATCGGTTGGTGTTGTGCCCTTCGGGGGCGACTCGCCCCATATGACAGCTGACACAGTCGTCCGATATTCGGCGTTCGAATCTGTCATGGTCCGGCCGGTGATACCCGGGTGACAGGTCCCACCCCTTGATGTCTTCGTACCACGTGAGCGGCACCTGGTACAGCGCGTTGCCCTGGATCGAGGCAAACGTATAGCCGTGCGTCCCGGAACCAAACGCCAGATCAACGCGGCACTGCTGAGAATAGATTTCTCCCTCCGCGTCCTCCAGTTTTTCCGTTTGAAACTGTTCGCCGCCATCCTGCGTCACACCGTAACTTCGCCCGCCGAATTCAACTTGCCCGGGAATCGCGGCCATCACATGATCCGGCAGTCGATCAGGCGTTGTCATCGAGCGGGCCATGGGATGCGACTGATAACGCTGCACCAGATCTGCGTGGCATTCGGCGCACGCCTGCGATCCTACGAAAACGTGCGAACGCCGATCGTCTCCGGGCCAATCACCTTTACTGGCCGATTTGGTGGCCTCGCCGATTGCAGTGTCCGGCGCAGATTGAGTTCTGTCCCGACCGCAACCCGCCAGCAGAAGCAACAGGCCAACACAGCCAAGCGGCGACAACCGGAAGGTCCGAATGGTCGTCAATCGGTGGGGCATTCAATACGTCCAAAGTTTGTCGAATACTATGACAAATGATCCAGCGAATGTTGACAACAACAACCACCGAATGGAACCCGGCAGCAGGCACTTCTTCCATGAGAAAGACCTAAACGTGCTCAGCAGCGATTGCTTTTGCAATCAGAGAACTCGCCAGGTTGACCATGCAGAGAATTCTTTGCTTGTAATTTGTGAAACTGTCGGTTTCAATTAGACTCCCGCCGATGTTCGAACAACCCGCCCCGCCCCACCCCTTTCCCTTCTTCAAAAAGAGCCTCCCCATGAGCGATACATCATCGCAGAGCATACCTGCGCCTGAACAGCCGACTGATCCGCCCGGGGCTGGTCGCCGAAACGTGCTGGTCGAAATCCTCACGGCGTTTCTCAGCTTCATCATCGTGGCTGTGCCATCCACCATCGGTGGCATCTTTTTTCTGGATCCGCTGGTCCGGGGAAGGAAACCAAAGGGCGATGGCGGCGAGACTGGCGGGTTGACGGGATTCATCAAACTGCCTGTGACAGCGGACTCGATTCCGGCCGATGGAACACCTGTCGCCGTTTCTGTGCGCACAGATCAGGACGATGCCTGGAATCACTACAAGGACGTGCCCGTTGGCAGCGTCTGGCTGCGAAAAACTCCGGTTGGCAAGATCATCGTGTTTAACTCAGTGTGCCCGCATCTCGGATGTTCCGTCGACTATCGCCGCAGCGAAAACGACTTCTTCTGCCCGTGCCACACCAGCTGCTTCACTCTGGACGGAGAAAAGACGAACGACATTCCTCCGCGCGGCATGGATGAGCTGGAAATCGCGACGGCAACCGACGGTCAGCCGAACGAAAATGGCGTCGAGCTGTGGGTGAAGTTTCAGAACTTCCGAAGTACCACCTCAGAAAAAATCGCCATCTGAATACTCGTCCGCCATGCAGCGGGATGACTTCTCAGACCAACACAAAACACTATCGATATAAGCAACCACGATGAACGCTCTGATCACATGGCTGGACAGCCGCACTGGCTTCAAGGACCTGATGCACGAAGCTCTGTACGAACGCGTCCCCGGCGGAGCTCGCTGGCGATACGTTTGGGGCAGCACTCTGGTGTTTACCTTCACGCTGCAGGTCATCACCGGCTTTATGCTGTGGTCGGCGTACAGCCCCAGCACCCGAACTGCCTGGGAAAGCGTATTCTACATCCAGAATGTCATGGCGTTCGGCTACCTGGTGCGCGGCATTCATCACTTCGCGGCTCAGGCGATGGTTGTCCTGATGGCCATTCATCTGGTGCAGGTTGTTATCGATGGTGCCTACAAAGCGCCGCGAGAAATGAACTTCTGGCTGGGGTTGGTGCTGCTGCAGATTGTGCTGGGCCTGTCATTAACCGGCTATCTGCTGCCGTGGGACCAGAAGGGCTATTACGCGACTAAGGTGACCACGAACATCATGAGTGCCACGCCAGTGGTGGGAGCTGAAGTGCAGACGATGGCTCAGGGCGGCACGGAATACGGACACCTGACACTGACACGTTTCTTCGCGATGCACGCGGGAATTCTGCCAGCGATGCTGGTCGGCTTTCTGGCTCTGCATATTTATGTCTTCAGGCGTCATGGACTGACAGTGCATGACGTTAATCACGCCCCGGAAACCAACTTCTGGCCGGATCAGGTACTGAAGGATGCGATTGCCTGCCTGGCCGTCCTGGCAGTGGTGATGCTGCTGGCGTTGTTTAAAGGTGCAGAACTGAGTGCTCCTGCAGATGCCGCCACAAAGTTCGACGCGGCTCGGCCGGAATGGTACTTCCTGTTTCTGTTTAAGTTCCTGCACTTCGAAGCCGTTAATCGGCTTGGCATTACCTTTGGTGCGATCATCGTGCCTGGCATCATTATGGGCATTATCGCCATGATGCCGTTGACTTATAAGTTCCTGGGAAATCTCGGGCACCGGCTTAACACCACGTTTATCTGGTTGTTGGGCGCGGCGATCGTGGTGTTGACGGCGATGGCTATCATCGAGGACAACAACGATCCGAAGTTTCAGGCCGATGTGGCGGAATCTCATCGTGACGGTCAGCGCGCCAGAGAACTGGCATTGGGCCCCGATCGCATTCCCGTGGAAGGCGCGATTTCACTGATGCGGAACGATCCGTTCACTCAGGGACCGCGTCTGTTTTTTCAGCATTGTAAGGCCTGCCATCGCTACAACGGACATGATGGTCGGGGCAGCCTGGTGACGGAAATCGTGAAGGAGTTGGTTGAAGGAAAAGAAGTTGAAACCACTGTGCTTACGAAACCCACCGCGGTCGACCTGAACGGCTTTGGAAAGCGTGAATGGATGAGATCCGTTGTCGTTGATTATCCGGCCCACTTCAGTTGGTTGAAGAATTCCGGATGGTACAAACAGGCCGCCGCTGCAGAAGCCGCAGGGACTGAGGTCACCTACCTGGACCCGGACAACTCCGAAATGGCAGATTGGTCCGGCAGTCGAGACTCACTTATGTCTGCAGAGAATGCTGATAACCTGACGGCCCTGGTCGAGTTTCTGTTTGCGGAAGCTGATCATGGCTTCCAGCCTGAGGATCCGAAGACACGCGGTGACTTCACCGATGTTGACGTGTCACTTCTGGATAAAGGCCGCGCGGTCGCCACAGAAGGAGCATGGGCTGGAGACCTGAACGGGACCTCCTGCATCGATTGTCACTCCACCATCGGTCAGGATTTCGTTGTCGCCGCTGATGACGAGGGAGATGGTTATCCAACGATGGCGAAATACGCATCCGAAGCCTGGCTGCGAGACTTTATCCGTAACCCTGGTGCCGCGAGACACTATGGCGAAAAGAACGAAATGCCTGCTTATCGCGTAGAGAAACTCAGCGATCAGGATCTTGATCTATTGATTCGCTGGATGACCGGAAATCACCTTCCGTCAGAGGTGCCGGATTACGGCAGCCAGCTGAACGCTTTCGAGGTTGTCGCGCCGCAAGGTGCTGCCGACGCGACTGAGTGACGTGTCGTTACCAAGTCCGGCCACACGAGACCAGGGCCAGGCCGGAATTCTCGGGAGGGCCCCGTGACTGATTGTTAACGTCCCCCAAATGGAAGGCCGACTGCCCGCGACCGCAGGCTAATAAAGGCGATACTGTGGTGAGGTCGCGTTCACTATTCCAGCGGCCGGGCAGCGGCTGGACTGAGCGAAGCCCCGGAGTTTCACTGGTGCAAACTGTTGTTCAGCGAAACGACCGCAACCCCGGAGCAAAAAGCTGGCTCGGCTTAATCTCCAGCACTCTTCCCTTAAATTTCTATGGGAGTGGTATAACCTTCCATTGACATTCAATGGGAGTCTGGCATGGCACTGAAAATCCGCATAAAAAGGCTGAACTGCTGCAGGGGACGCTCGATATGCTGATCCTCAAGAGTCTCGCCAATGGGCGATCGCTGCATGGATATGCGGTGGCTCAGTGGATTCAGGCAACCACCGACGAAGCCCTCAAAATCGAAGAAGGATCTCTGTACCCCGCGCTGCATCGGATGAAGCGGCGCGGCTGGGTAGAATCAGAATGGGGATTGTCCGAGTCTAACCGTCGAGCAAAGTATTATCAGCTCACGGCATTAGGCAAGACTCAATTGACGCAGGAAGTTCGCGCCTGGCGAGACATGGTTCAGGCGATCACGCTTGTCCTGAACGCTAACCTGGGGGAGGCGCAATGATGCGAGCAGCATTTCGGTCAATCGTAGACGACCTTCGGACACCTGTGCATCGTCAGTTCATTCATGATCACGCGGAGATCCAGGAAGAGATTCCGTTCCACCTGGAATCGCGCGTCCAGGAATATCAGTCGCAGGGGCTGTCACCGCGGGAATCCACAGATACGGCTCTGGAACAATTCGGCGACGTTCGCGGAGTCATCCAGCAGTGTTGCCAGGAAACCGGTTCAAGACAGATTCTTCTGCATCGAAGCCGCTTCCCCCGCTGTCAATATTTCGGCCAAAGTCCGGGCTGAGGGCGTAACCAAGGCGGTTGTCGAAGTTCAGTTCCTGGACGAATCGGAAAAGTTCCTCGGGAAGAAATGGGTGTCATATATTGGCGTAGAGAATGCGGGCGACAAGCCGGTGACTCATGATTGGAAAGAATACGGTGACTCCGTCGAGATCCCACCCAGCACAAAGAAACTTCTGATTGGCCTGCAGATCTACGGACCTGGTCAGGTCTGGTTTGACGATGTGAAGGTCACCACCGGAGACGCATCGGCAACCGCAACGGGGACTTCGGATACCACAATAATCAAAGTCAATGAAGCCACAGTTCAGTACCTCTACGAAACGCCTCCCAGGCCAAACGCCAGTGGCAGCGGACTGCTGATTGTGTTGCCCCGCGGAGACGGTTCTGCCGAATTCCTGTCATTCGTCCGTGAAATTCATAAGCAAACCGTCGGCGAAGAGTTTGCGTTAGCTCAACCAATCGCAACAAAATGGAGCACTGGCCAGGAAATCGTCTGGCCGACGAAGACAAACAAAGTTGACGGCATGAAATATTCTACGGAAGAGTTCATTGGCGGTGTCATTACGGACGTCGCGAAGAAGACGAAACTCGATCCTGAACGAATCCTGGTGTTGGCGTGGTCGTCGAGCGGCCCAGCGGCTTACGCAACCATGCTGCAGGACGAGACTCCCGTGTCAGGTTCTCTGATCGCGATGTCCGTCTTCAAACCAAACACACTCACGGCGTTAGGCCCACCTTGACATGGTCGGATGCGGATGGTCAACCGCCGACGTTCTTACACAACTATCCAAGAAGTTTAGACAGTGAAAGACTTCTCATGGGCTGTTCGGGTTTCGCCGAGTCATAGATGTTGGCGTAAATCTCTGTGCCATTGACCGAGATGACGGCGAAGCCACTGTTGTCGACGTACTCGAAGTACTCGATAAACGGTTGTTCCGCCGCGAGCAATGATTTCCGGGCAGCGAGACTGTCGCGAGAGAAGGCGGGCTCAGAATCGGTCAGCTCGGGGCCATATTTGTCGGCTCCGGAGATGAGCCTGGCAGACCTGGAATCCTTTGCGACGCTGCTGAGTGCCAATTGCAGAAACTTTCCGGTGCGGCAGAGACGAACCAGGACACTGTACTTGTGCAGATGACCACACAGAACAATTGCATGATATTGACCAAGAAGATCTACGAGACGCTGTTGTTTGTCAGCTAGATTCTCATTGTCGTACACTCGCCACTTTGCTCGCGCGTTGTACGGAATGACGGGAAGATGCATCAGCACGAATAGTTGCCGAAACTCAGTTGTGGCAACGAGTTCTTCAAGCCAATCGATGGCAGAGCGATCGTACGCGTCGAACACAGCAAACAGGATGTGGCCATGCCGGAAGGAATACGACGTTCGATCCAGTGACTTGCGGCCAAGCTCGGCTGCCGTTTTTTGAAGCAACACCTCGGCGTACGCTTCCGTTGCTCCCGGGCCCGTGATGTCATGGTTGCCCTTGGTCATGAGCAGGGGGACGCCGAGATTTGCGTCTTTAAAAAAGTCCCACGCCTCGGCACAGTGCCGCACGGCCAGTTCACGATTGCCGCAGATCCCTTCCACAAGATCGCCGACGTGCAGTGCGAACGCAGTCGCTGGTTGCGAATTGCTCAATTGCTGCTTTGCAGCGGCCAGCAATTGAGGCAACGCGTCCTGAGTGATGCGACAGTAGTTTTCGACCTGCGAAAGGTCTTTGGTGAAGTGCTGCTTCATCCACTCGAGATCGTGGTGCTCAATCCGATCAAAGTGAGTGTCACCCAGGACCAGAAATGAAAACTCGTTGCCGTCACCGAGTGTTGCGGCCGCTGCGTTCGGAAATGCAGAGGCAAGGGTTGCACCGCCGACCGCCACTGTGAACTCGCGTCGATTGAGGTGAGTAGGCATCGTAGCGCTCCGGAATGTTGATGAGCAGTCCTTGCTGCACGTTAGCACGTCATACAGTGTGAGAGTCTGTCCGGAAACGATTCCCTTTGCTATTGCTTGTTTCGATGAGATCG
>CALFOL010000815.1 GCA_937919915.1 uncultured Planctomycetaceae bacterium | reverse complement strand
CAACCGCTTGCGACAGACGCCCATTTAACAACAGACTCGTGGGATTGTACAGTTGGGACAACCGTCATTTCTGGTTTGAGCCCCGCAAATCGGCCGCGGTACCGTTCCGCCCCCGAGAAGTCGAGGAATTGGGCGAACCGGGCCAACCGCAACCGCCAATGATATTCGGGCGGGTTTACATTTTCAGAGTTTCCGACAAACTCCGCTGTACTTCGCCAGAAACCCGTCAGCTGGTTCGTTCACGGAAGGATGCCTGGATGGCGAAACTCAAGCCCCAAAAAGCAAAGCCAAAGGCCGACTCACCAGAACAATGGTTTGTCTACATCCTGCGCTGCAGCGACGATTCGCTGTATACGGGAATCACCAAGGACCTTGACCGCCGAGTAGAACAGCATAATGCTGGCAAGGCCTCGCGATATACGCGTGGCCGAATACCGGTGGCTGTGAAATATCACGAAATGCAACCCAACCACAGCGCAGCGCTAAAACGAGAACTCACGATTAAGGCACTGACACGACAAGACAAGCTGTCGCTGATTGACTCGGTGAACTGAAAAACTGCGTCGATTCACTCGCTGGCGCGTCGTGCTGGCAGGGACCGACTCTGCTATAATTCTGCGGCACAGCCCCGGCAAACCAGGCGTTCATCAGCCCGTTGCCACTTCGTCAGGTCATTGAAAGCCCGAAATGGATTCGGAACAACCTTCTTCGGATGAGATCGCTCTGCGGTATCTCGACCAGCTGCCGTGGCCTCCGTACCCGTTTCAGGAACGAGCGATCCTGGCATGGTTCGACGGTGAAGACGGCATTCTGGTGTGTGCGCCTACAGGAACAGGCAAGACGGTCATTGCCGAAGCCGCTTTGTTCGAAGCTTTGCTGACCGGCCGCACGGCGTACTACACCACGCCATTGATCGCGTTAACGGAACAGAAGTTCTACGAGCTGCAGGAATCCGCTGAACGCTGGGGATTTTCGAAAGAACATGTCGGACTGGTCACAGGTAACCGACGCGTCAATCCAGACGCTCCGATCCTGGTCGTTGTGGCTGAGATCCTGCTGAACCGACTGCTGTCGCCGGAGGAATTTTCGTTCGACAACGTTTCAGCCGTTGTGATGGACGAATTCCACAATTTCAACGATCCGGAACGAGGCATCGTGTGGGAACTTTCCCTGGGCATGCTGCCGAGGAAGACTCGTGTGCTGCTCATCAGCGCGACGGTTGGCAACGCGCCGGAGTTCGTAGTCTGGCTGAATCGCGAACATAACCGTCGACTGCGTCTGCTGCAAAGTGATGAACGCCGGGTGCCGCTGGACTTTCGCTGGATAATCGACGAATTGTTGCCCGAGCAACTGGAAATCATGGCCGATGGTGACGTTGATGAAGCTCGATACACCCCGGCACTCGTGTTTTGCTTCAACCGCAGCGAATGCTGGGCCATCGCAGAACAGCTCAAGGGACGACGGCTGCTTGCCAGCGGTCAACAGAAGCAGTTGCAGATCGAAATCGACCAGATGGACTGGACAGTCGGCGCCGGAGGAAAGCTGAAGCAGATTCTGATTCGTGGTGTCGGCATACATCATGCAGGACTTCTGCCGCGTTATCGACGCGCTGTCGAAACTCTGTTTCAGAAGAAGCTGCTTTCCGTCTGCATCTGCACCGAAACTCTGGCGGCAGGAATTAATCTTCCAGCGAGATCTGTGGTCATGACGTCGCTGCTGAAGGGCCCGCCTCGTGCAGAGAAGGTGCTGGATGCCAGTTCGGCGCAACAAATGTTCGGCCGCGCTGGTCGGCCGCAGTTCGACAATCAGGGCTATGTGTTCACCG
Organism: uncultured Planctomycetaceae bacterium; assembly: GCA_937919915.1. GTDB lineage: Bacteria > Planctomycetota > Planctomycetia > Planctomycetales > Planctomycetaceae > Fuerstiella. Next base: position 1,021 of record CALFOL010000815.1, on the reverse strand, counting down.
TCGCGCACGAAGACGACGTCAAGCTGCATCGTTGGCAATTGAAATACGACTCGATCCCGGAGGACTCAAAAGACGCGGGGCTAAGACGAGCCAAGAAGAACCTGAAGAAAAAGATGCCCAAGCGGCGGGCGGGAGTGCAGTATTGGACGGAAAAGCAGTTCGAAATGTTGAAGGTCGCGGCTCCAGGCAAGTTGATTAGTCGTGGGAAATTTCCGTGGCGATTGCTGGCGTTTCTGATTCGTAAATCGGGGTCAGTGTTTTTGCTGCAAGAGGCTGTTCGCAAACGGTTACTGGACTCCGAACAAAAAGAGGAAGCAGAAAAGACACTGAAACGTATGCTGGTCACGTTGGATTCCGCCGGGTTCATCACCCTGTCTCCGCCACCGCCAACTCGGGAAGCCGGCAAGGAGGTCGAACCCACATTCGGCAGTCAGGTTGTTGGAACGGGAGTCCAGCTGGCGGTGGACGCTGTTGAGGCGGGGCGATCCGTCACCACGTCCGTCTGGGGCACCGGCCTGCAAATGGAAGAAGATGGATTGGGCGACGTACAAACGTTCGGCGAATTCTTCGAAGTAGATGCAGGCTTTGGACTCGGCGTGTTTGAAGACGAATCGGCGGACGATTTGGCAGACGAGGTGGCTGATGCGACAGAAACCGATTCCGAAGAAGTCACAGAACATGAGGCTAAAACAGCAGACGTTGAGGACAGTGCCCCTGCGTCTCCCGGTTTGTTGGGGCAGTTAATCAAGGAGGCGCAGTCGTCTGGCGGAGTCGCTTCGACAAGCGTTAAGAAAAAGAAAGCCGTCCCGGGCGCACTCGAAAAAGAGACACCAGCCATCACCAAAGGACAGCTCGATCACTACGAACCAGAACGGGCGATCGCAACGCCTCAGCTGGAGATGTTGTTCGCGTTTCGCAGCGTGAATTCGATCTATGCAATCTACCTGGCCGAGTTAATGCACAAAGCCTGCAATCTTAGTTTTGCCACACCGGAACCGCGGACTTTCAGCTTCAACAGTGC
>CALFOL010000814.1 GCA_937919915.1 uncultured Planctomycetaceae bacterium | reverse complement strand
CCCCGTCATCTGCGGAACAATCAAAAATGTCCGTTCCATAAATCAAAACCATTACCAGACCGACGCAGCGGCAACGCTTCGTCGGTTTGGTTTGTTTACAGCACGAACGATCGTGCACAGCGACGATGTTCTTTGTTCTTTCCTGGATGAGCTAACCAACGGAGCGATCATGTCACGTCGAACTCTTGTCTGTGTCATCGCTGTTCTTGCAACAGCAGGCGATGTTTATGGTTCCGATTGGACGCGGTTTCGCGGACCAAACGGAACGGGTGTCAGTCCCGACACCGCCACGCCGCCAACGGAATGGAGCGACTCCACAAATGTGAAGTGGAAAATCACTCTACCGGGCCCGGGGCTTTCCAGCCCGATCATCATCGGCGATCGCGTCATCGTCACATGCTGGACCGGCTATGCAGCAGGAGGCGACGATCAGGGTTCGATCGAAGACATGAAACGCCAGGTGGTGTGCCTGGATCGAAAAACGGGAGACACAATCTGGACTCATTCAGAAGATCCTGTGCTGCCGGAAGACAACTACCGCGGCATGTTCGCAGAAAACGGCTACGCCTCTCACACACCCGCCACAGACGGCGAACGTGTCTACGCATTCTTTGGCAAGACGGGCGTCGTGGCGTTGAACCTTAGCGACGGCAAAAAACTGTGGCAGAAAAGCGTTGGTGAAAATCTGGAAGACAAGGGCTGGGGATCTGCTTCCAGTCCAATTATTCACGACGGCAAAGTGATTGTGTCTGCCTTCATCGAAGGCGATGCGATGGTCGCGTTTGATGGAAAAACCGGAGACGTAATTTGGGAACAGAAGACACCTGGCTATCGCAGTAACTGGAGCACTCCAGTGCTGGTGGATACTGGCGAACGCGTCGACCTGGTCATGGCTGTTCCGGGCGAAGTCTGGGGATTGAATCCCGACAACGGCAAACTGAAATGGTACTGTGAAATCGAGGGATCAGATTCTGCCCGAGCCAGCGTGATTGCCGATGGCGACATTGTCATCGCGATGTCTGGCGGTCGTGGAGCCACCACGTCGATTGCCGTGAAGGCCGGCGGCAAGGGGGCGGTTGAGTCCGTCTGGACTGGCCGAGACGTCAGCAGCACAGGAACGCCCGTTGTCCACGACGGGCGCATGTACCTCGTCAGCAACAAGGTCGTAACCAGCGTTGATATGGCGACAGGCAAACGCATCGGCCAAACGCGTCTGACCGGAGCAGCATCACCCGCCGAAGGCAACGCAGGCGCGGAGCGTCCACCAGGTGGTGATGGTGAACGTGGCGGACGACCTCCGGAAGGTGGCGGACGGGGCGGCTACGGCGGCGGTCGGGGACCAGGCGGCCAGGATTATTCGTCGCCTGTTGTTGCCGGAAACCAACTGTACTATGCAGCGCGATCCGGGGACGTCTTTGTCGTAGCTCTCGGTGAAGAAGTGAAGCAGGTCGCCAGCAATAAGTTTGCGGATGACTCAGGTCAGTACAGTTCGACGCCAGCTATCAGCAATGGCGAATTGTTCATTCGGTCGTCAACCACATTGTACTGCATCGCAGCGGGCAGCTAGTTGAAACGTAGAGCAAGCCTCGCTTGCTCTGTCGGCTGTCAATAAAGCGTCAACTAACCATACCCGGACACCTGTCTAATCTAATCGACGCCTTACATCAGAAAAGCACAACCGAGACGTCCGCTACTTTACAACGTACGCCGGATTCGGCGTCGGCAACTTCGCCTTCATCTCCTTCAAACGCACCATTAACCGCTCTTCCAGTTCCTTCACCTTGTCAGGCATTGCCTCGACAAGGTTTTTTCCTTCCGACAGGTCATCCTTCAGGTTGTAGAGTTCCTGAATGCCTTCGTAAAAGTGAATCAGCTTCCAATCCCCCTTCCGAATGATGCTGTACGGACCAGGGACATGGCGGTAATGCGGGAAGTGCCAGATCAGTTCATCGCGATCCAGCGGAGATTCGCCGGCAGATTTCATGTGGTTCACAAGTGACAGTCCGTCGATCTCACGGTCGGCAGGCATATCGACTCCAGCGGCTTCCATAATCGTTGGAAAAATATCGATCGAACACACTGGCTGGTCCGACACACTTCCTGGAGTCAAAACCCCCGGCCAGCGCACGATAAAGGGAACTCGAATTCCCCCTTCGTGCGGGTATCCCTTGCCACTTCGCAGCGGCGCGTTGTCTGTGGGGTTGTTGTTGTTATCAAGCCCGCCATTGTCTGACGTGAAGATTACCACCGTACGTTCGGCAAGCCCCAGATCGTCGATCGTTTTCAGCACATCTCGCGTAGAATCGTCAACCGATTCCACCATCGCCGCATATTTCGGATTGCCACCTTCTGCTGCGTACTTCGCGGCAACTTCCGGGATCGCCTGGATCGGCGTATGCACTGCGTAGTGAGACAGTTGAAGGAAAAACGGTTCGTCCTTCCACTTCGTGATCAGCTGAACGGCTTCTTCGGCTTCGCGGTGAGTCAAATACTGACCGGGCTTGCGTCCCGGTAATCCTGCAATACCAGCGCGAATCGTCGGATGCCTGTGTTTCGGCTGACTGAACGGATCAAAGTACGAAGGTGGCTGTCCGTAGTCGCAACCGCCTCGGTTTTCGTCGTAGCCCTGTCCCGGCGGAAACCATGCTTCGTCGCCGAGATGCCATTTTCCGATGTAGGCCGACTTGTAGCCGCCGCCTTGCAGAGCTTCAGCGATGGTGATTTCTTCGTGCTCCATCCAAAACGGATTCGGCGGACACAGCAGCTTATTGTTCTTTCCGCCGACGTACTCGGTCGGGTTTTGTTCGGGCGTGCCGATGTCGCCGCGTTGAAACAGTGATCGAATCCAGTCTGTGACACCAACTCGCCCCGGATAACGTCCTGTTTGCACGGCGGCTCGCGTGGGTGAACACACCGCGCAGGCGGCATAGGCATTCGTGAACCGCATGCCCTCTGTTGCCAGTCGATCGACGTTCGGCGTTTTGTAATAGTCGCTTCCCTGACAGGACAAATCCATCCAGCCCATATCGTCGACGAAGATTAACACGAAGTTCAGTTTCGGTTCATCAGCACGAACGCTGTTGACGGCAAAGGTAAGCAATAAGCAGAGTAACGTCAGGTGCAGTTTCACGGTGTGCCTGTCATGATAAGGGTGAGATGAATATCGCAGGACAGCTATTGTGAGGTTTTCCCGCCGCGGACTCAACTGCGCGCCGGTCCCGCGCGTGGTTGCGCGGACCCTCGTTCAGCGGAGCGCCGCCTCGCGCAGGATCTCCTGTAGCGTTTGCGGATCGACGTTGCCGCCAGATACGATCACGCCAACGCGTTGCCCTCGAAACGGCTCACCGTGCTGCATCAGCACCGCGAGTGGCACGGCACCCGATGGTTCCACCAGCAGTTTTCCCATTTGAAGCATCGCCGCGGTCGCGCGGCGAATGGAATCTTCGTCGACTGTCAGAATCTCATCGACCAGGTTCTGAATAATCGGAAACGTCAAACTGCCGAGCGGTGTGCGAAGTCCATCAGCAATTGTGTCGTAGCGTGTCGGTGATTCAATTCTGCCGCTGACCAGGCTGCGAAATGCATCGTCCGCCCATTTCGGCTCGGCGGCAAAGACTTTGATTCCCGGTTTCAGAGCTTTCAACGCAACCAACGAGCCGCTCAACAATCCACCACCACCGACTGGAACGATGACAGCATCCAGGCGAGCAACGTCTTCGAAAAGTTCAACAGCCGCCGTTCCCTGTCCAGCGATGACTCCCGCGTCGTTATACGGGTGCACAAACGTGGCGCCGGTGTCTGCCATTACCTGTTCCGCAGTCGCCTGTCGCGATTCGGCAGTCGGTTCGCAAAACGTCGGCTCGACGCCAAATCCTCGAACAGCCGAAATCTTCACTGCCGCCGAATCATGCGGCATCACGATATGAGCTGCGATGTTTCGTAAAGAAGCCGCGCGAGCCAACGCAGCGGCGTGATTGCCTGATGAATGCGTAACAACCCCTGCGGCGGCTTCTTCCGCAGTCAACGAAAACACCGCGTTGCAGGCACCACGGGCCTTAAACGCACCGATGTGTTGCAGGTTTTCGCACTTAAAGAAAACCTCTGTGTGCAGCAGGTCGTTGATCAGCGGCGAGGATACAACAGGCGTACGAATGATGCTGTCCTGAATCCGTATCGCAGCAGATCGAACGTCATCAAGCGTGATACAAAAGCGGGCTGTCATAGAGGAAGAGCGGTTTCCGTTTTCGGCGTTCGCGGGGCAGATGCTTCCAGGCCCGGATCGGCCTTTCCCAGCGTCATTTGCACCTGTTGTTCTACCATGGCACGGTACTTTCCGCCATCTTCCATTAACTGGGCGTGCGTTCCGGTTTGAGTAATCCGACCACCTTCGACGACACAAATCAAATCGGCACCGGCGATTGTGCTCAACCGGTGAGCAATCACGAAGGACGTCCGTCCCTGCATCAACTGACTCAGCGACTCCTGGATTAACCGTTCACTGTCGGTATCCAGGTTGCTGGTCGCTTCGTCCAGAATCAGCAACCGAGGGTCCGCCAGGATCGCTCGTGCGATCGCCAGCCGCTGGCGCTGTCCGCCACTGAGTCGCACGCCGCGTTCTCCGATCAGCGTATTCAAACCATCGGACAATCGGTCGATAAACTCGCTCGCATTCGCGGCAGCCGCAGCAGCATGAATCTCTTCTTCCGTCGCATCGCGCCGAGCGTATGCGATGTTGGCAGCAATCGTCCCATCAAACAGGAACACGTCCTGTTCCACAACACCCAACAGACTGCGAAACGACTCGACGTCGTAGTCCGTCAGATTGCGGCCGTCCAGCAGAACCTGACCTTCCGTCGTGTCGTAAAACCTCGCAACCAAATTGCACAACGTCGTCTTGCCGGCACCGCTGGGACCAACCAGTGCCACAACCTGTCCCGCCTGGACCTTCAGATTGATATCCTGCAGCGCCGGTTGATCGGTTCCCGGATACATGAAACTGACATCGCGAAACTCCACATCACCTCTCGTGGTTTCTCGACTGACACGCAGAGAATCCGCAGTCGACTGCATTTCTATCGGCTCATCCAGCAGATCGAGAACGCGGTCCAGGCCGCTGAGGCTATTCTGAAACTGCGTTGCACTGTTGGCCAACACGGCCAGCGGTTCCAGCAACATCAGCAGGTAGACCAGAAACATCATCAGGTCACCAATCGTCAGCGTTCCTTCCAGCACCTGCCAGCCGCCGTAGAACAACAGACCCGCGCTGCAGATGGGGATCATTGCCTCCCACACCATTTCGACCATCCGCATCCACCACCACGCGTACAGCTCTTTGCGCACCATCAGATTATTCTCGGTCACAAACCGACCTGCTTCGCGTTTCTGACGACTGAATGCGCGTACGACTCGCATCCCCGCGAACGCTTCCGCAGCACCGGCATCGATTTGTTCGCGCTGTTTGCGGATCGCTCGGAACTGCGGCCGAATTCGATTGATCCATGTGCGGTGGCTAAGAAACACCAGCGGCAGCAACACGGCGGCTCCCAACAGCAGAGTCCAGTCCACCCACGCCAGAATTACAAAACTACCAATCAGCTGAATGATTGCGCGCCACGGGTTGTACAGCAGTCCGAACACAAGTTCGCCTACACTGCCACCGTCTTCTCGCAAGATCGAAGCGACGCCCCCCGATCGAATTTCCTGCACGCGATGCAGCGGCAGCCTCACTGCGTGTTCGAACACGCGATGCCGTACATCAAGCTGAATGTGTTTGGTGATTCGCGTCGCGTACCAGCGGCCGAAAATATGGACGACGATCTTTAACATCGAGATCGTCACCACTGCGATCACAGTCCACATCAGCAACGTGCGTGGATCGGACAGCGTTGGGAATCGAGAAGCCCACGGTTCTGGCAACGGCTTCGCTGACAGCACATAGTCGACAAGGAACTTTGTGCCCGCCGGAGGAATCAGCGCCAGGAATGTTGATACGGTAAGAGACGCCAGAATCCAGACGATCTGCCATCGATATGGGTAGAGCAACTGAAAGAATCGTTTCAGCAGCGTCTTCGCCGGTCTGGCTCGGGCCGAGGGTGCAGCAGTCGGAGCGGACGAATGAATGCTGCCCTTCGGCAGTTGGTCTCCGCGAACTTTGACGCGATAAGCATCAAAACGGCTGCGACTGCTTTGCCGCAGTTTGCGGTCCGCAGCGGTTTCCTGCGTTTCGCCGTCACTGTGGGTCGGAGGATTGTCTGCCTGCGGAGTCGTCGCCGGTGGCGTTTCGTGTGGATTCGAGATGGTCATGACGGATTGTAAGCCAGGGGCGGATTTGGTCGAGTGTCTTTGGGCCGATTCCTTTGACTCGCATCAGATCATCGATGCTTTTGAACGGACCGTTGCGATCCAGATCCGAAAGAATTTGCTCAGCCGTCGTCTGACCGATTCCGGGCAGCTGGATCCAGTCGACCCATGTGGCGTGGTTCACATCAACACGAAATGACTGAAATTTCTCGCCACGACGCCACACCAAAGGGGCCGGCTTGTCGAAATAGAACCAAGCATATTGGCATGACAACAGGACGAAAAAGAAACAGCTGTAAGCAAGCAGAAGGACGGAATTCCGATTTCCTGTCCCGGCGACTTCCTCGGTGCGTTTCTGGTTAACCGGAACTGCAGTCTCAGAATTCCGAGCAGAATCTGTCTCACCGCCCGCAGATTCCTGCGTGGGAACTTTTGCTTCGGCCGTCGAGATTTCGTCGGGATCCGCCATTCTTTCAGTCTACCCATACGACAATGGAAGGGCAAAGCCGCAACGGTCGATCAGCCGTTGGTGATTTACGATTTGGACGCGAAACACGAGATTCGGTGCGTTTTTCCGGCCTGCTGACGAAGTTCCTTGGGAGCGATCCAGAATCACGGTAAACTGCCGACCCTGCTTCCACGCTGACCACCCAATGCACAACAATCACTCGGAGCCTTCCGGAAATGTCTGCTGACGCTGCAACACTCTCATCCGATTCTGTCGACGAAATCGGCGACCTGCTGTCGTGGTCAGAAATGGCATCTGCGGTCCTGGCGGGTCAAACCATCACACGGAATGACGCGCTGAGAATTCTACAGGCAGATGATGAGGAAGTGCTGGCGATTCTGGACGCCGCCTATCGCGTGCGGCGGCAGCATTTCGGGAAGTCGGTTCAGCTTTATTACCTAAAGAACGCCAAGAGCGGTTTGTGTCCGGAAGACTGCGGCTATTGTTCTCAGGCGAAAGGCTCGGAAGCCCCCATCGAAAAGTACGCCATGCTGAATGCTGAGCGGCTGATGGACGGCGCGAAGAAGGCGTTTGAAAGCAAGTCTCGCACGTACTGCATCGTCGCCAGTGGTCGCGGCCCGACGGATCGTGAAGTCGATCACGTCTGTAGCGTGGTCAAAGAAGTGAAACAGGAATACGGCCTGCACATTTGTGCCTGCCTGGGACTGCTGAAGCCAGACCAGGCTGTTCGTCTGAAAGAAGCCGGCGTGGATCGCATCAACCACAACCTGAATACCAGCGAACGCTTCCACGACGAAATCGTTTCTACTCATACGTTCAAGGATCGCCTGGAAACTCTGGACATCGCTCGCGACGCCGGTCTGGAACTGTGTGCTGGCATGATCGTCGGCATGGGTGAAACCAATGAAGACGTCGTTGATGTGGCGATGAAGCTGGCGGAACTGCAGGTGGCTTCCATTCCTGTGAACTTCCTGATTCCAATCGAAGGCGCCAAGCTGAAAGCACCAGGTAAACTGGATCCGCGATACTGCCTGAAGACTCTGGCGATGTTCCGTTTGACCAACCCGACAACGGAGCTGCGCATCGCCGGTGGCCGCGAAGTGAATCTTCGCAGCATGCAGGCGATGGGACTGTACGCAGCGAATTCCATGTTCGTCAGCGACTACCTAACGACTCCCGGTCAAGCAGCGCAAGAGGACTTCAACATGATCCGCGATCTGGGTTTCGAAATCACGGCGGGTGATTACGAGTCTGCTCAACTGCTGGAACGCATGGCTCAGCCTGATCCCGTTGCGTCCTGCGAAGGCGGCGATTGCGCACCATCCTGCGGCGGATAGTTGAGTCTGCAGCACACGTTCACCATTCCTGCGGCCGCGCCGATGGCTGGCTCACACACGTGGCCTGCGAAAAAAACGTCCGTTTCCGATGAAATTTGATCCATCGGTGACGCTGAACGTTGTCAAGGTGCCCAATCAACGAGCTCCACTGAAAAGGGACCAGCGATCAACAGCAATCATCAAGCACCAGCCCTGCTGATGCTCTCAGAACGATTTTCTCCGGACCTCGGTGGCGTCGCTCGCAGTGCTTCGCGAACAGCCGCCGCGATTTCAATGCAGGGTTGGCAGGTACATGTCGTGGCATGGACCAAAACGCTGCCGCCGGGCCAACTGGAAACCGAAGAACGGAGCGATGGCGTCATCGTGCATCGCGTCGGCCTGTTTTCGAATTGGGATTATTCGATGCAGCACACCACCAACGTATTGACATGGCTGCACGCCGACGTTGGCTTCAAGGCGGTCTGGGGACACTACCTCTTCCCCGCTGGCTACATGGCCGTGCTGTTTGCCAAAACATGTGGACTGCCGTGCACCGTCAGTGCGCGAGGCAACGATGTCGACCGCTTGATGTTTCCACCAGGAGACTTCGCCCGCCTGCTGTGGACTGTCGAGCGTGCCGATATCGTGAGTTCCGTCTCGGAAGACCTGGCACGGAAAATCAGAATTCTGTCGCCGCAGACGTGTGTTGAAGTGCTGGCGAACGTGGTTGATACCACAGTCTTTCAACTGCGCGCTGCCGCCACGGAATCGGGGTTAAGGTCGGAACTGGGAATTCAGCCCGGCGAAGTCGTCCTTGGATTCAGTGGAGAACTTCGTCATAAGAAGGGGCTGCCTTTTCTGCTTGCGGCGCTGGCGGAGGTGCGGGAATCACGAGCCTGCTGCCTGTTGGTGATCGGCGTGATTCGGCCCCGCGAACGAGCGCATCTCGCGACATTCGCCATAGAATGTCCTGAAGCCGCCGACAGGATTATCGTGACCGGACACCTTGACGATCCAGCCGATGTGGCAAATCATCTGCACCTCTGCGATGTCGTCCTGCAGCCTTCGGTCTGGGACGGTCTGCCGAATTCGATTCTGGAGGCGATGGCCTGCGGGAAGATTGTGATCGCCAGCGATGCCGGTGGTATCCCGGAAGCAATCCATCATCGTGAAAACGGTTTCGCAGTTCCCATCCCGCAATTGCACAACCTGGGCACTGCAATTCTGGAAGTGCTCAACATGGATCACGCCCGTCGCACGGCGATGGCAACGGCGGCTCGAGAAACAATTCTGGCGTCGTTTCAGGAAGACACCGAAGCCGCCAGGCTGGCACCGCTGCTGCACCGACTGTTGGAATCTTCCAGCAACGATTCATAAACGGCCAACAATTCAGCTTGAGCTCGTTTCCATGAAAAGTGTTGCTCGACACGGCATCTGGCTGCTGAACTGAGCCTTTCCGCAAGTCTCTGCTCGGACATCAGTTTCAGCATGCCGTCCTTGATCGCCTTGGCCGAACCCGGTCGCACCAGCAATGCTTCGACGCCATCGGTGACAAGCTCACGAACCACTGGCAGATCGCTCGCAATCAGCGGGGTTCCGCTGGCCATGGCTTCGAGAACTTTCAACGGACAACAGCCCTGAACCAGATTGCGGTCGTTACGCGTCATCGGAGCTAAAATGACATCTGCTTCATGATGCAGGGCGACCAACTCCCTTTTCGAAACAGGGCTCAAGATGCTCACAGAATCCGACAGGCCAAGCTTCCAAATCTGTTCTTCCATTTCACGAATCTGCCGAGGTCTCGCTGGACCGACGAGTGTCAGCATGGCTTCAAAGTCGCGTCGAAGCAGCGCTACCGCTTCAATCGCGTGAGGAACGCCCTGCCATGCTGACATCGTTCCCGAATACAGCATTCTCACCGGACGATTCACACTTCCCAGGTTGGGATCTGGCGGCGTGCTCTCGCTTCGAAAGAGTTCCAGGTCGACGCCGTTGCGAATGACGCAGATCTTTTTGGCGTCCACCCCACGACTGACCAGGTGTTCGGCGTTCACCCAACTGACAGTAACAATCCGGTCCGCAGCATCCAGACATACTTGTTCCTGATGTCGGAGCTTTCGCAGCAGCTCATGATCATCAGCCGCACCGGGATAGCGGTATTTGAGTTCAATCGACGGCAGTCCGTTAACTTCGAAGACCAGATTCCGGCAGTAGCGTTTCTTGTCCTGAGCAATCCAATAGCCTTCGAAGATCGAACGGCAATGGAAAACGGAAACAGGCCGATCGCCAATTTCGCGGCGCCACCAGTTCTGCATTTCTCGACGAAAACTCAGCGTCCGCTCAAACAGATTCTCTCCGGGTGCTGGCAGAGGATGATGACACACGCCAGGCGCTTTCCAGTCCGGAGTCGGCGTCCAGTCGACGCGTTTTTTTTCTGCATTCGAAAAATGTCTGAGGACCTGCGGAACATCAACATGATTCAATTCGGCGTCTTCGGATTGGATCGTAATCAGATGCACATTTCCGAACCGGCTTCCGAGGCCCGACACAAAAGCGTCGATATGCGTGGCCGCCCCTTTGGGAGATGGAAACCGATCGAATGCTGCGTAAACGATGTCGTTTTTCGGGTTGGGCATTTTGGAATTCTCGATGATCCTGGCAGTCAATTGTGCCGTTCCATCCGCCAGATACAATTTGCTTTACAGAAATCTGTTCATGATTCCCGTTTGATTCAGCGGATTCACTGCGAAGGCATAAAGGCATTGCGGTGT
>CALFOL010000813.1 GCA_937919915.1 uncultured Planctomycetaceae bacterium | reverse complement strand
AGCGAGAATTCCGTCGGTGCGGCTGTCATGCATGGAATCGTTCTCGATCCGGACGGCAAACCTGCGACCGGGGTGACCGTTCGGTTGATAACGTCGGAACTGGCAGTCCCTGTGCCATTCGAACTGACGGAAACCACGACGGACAAAGGCGGCGAATTTTGCATAAAAGTTCCTGAACAATGGCACGACGTTCCCAGCGCCATTCGACAGGCACAAACACTGCTTGTGTCAACGAAGGATCTCCGATGCGGCGGCATGGTAATCTCAAGTGAACTGCCGCTGCCTCGGCATAGACTGACGATTCAGCTTGAACCGTGGTCTCAGCAACAGGTCTCGTTGCGATCAGCGGACAACAAGCCACTGCCTGGCGTGAGAGTCCGGTTGACGGCGTTGCTGCTGCCGGTGATTTACCCGCCTCGTTTTTCCCAAACGGCAACCCCGGAAATGGCTGCGCTTCCGGATGGCCCGCTGCAGTCAACCGGAACCAGCAACGATCAGGGAATCGTCACTTTGATGTTGCCACAAACAACGTCGATTGCTTCCATCAATGCCGAAGTCGAACCCAATGTGTTCGTGACGTGGATGGTCTACTCCAGCAGTTCTGAGGTCCCGGAAAACTGGACGGAAACACTGAAGACGCCGCGGTTGCGAAAGGTCCCCATCCAACTGACGAACGATGGTGACAACCTGAACGATCTGAGCCTTTTGGTGCCGACCACGCCGCTCGGCAGTCAGGCAGTCCGAATGATGACGCGTCACAAGATTACATTTGACGAGACAGGTAGCGCCGTCTCAGTCATTCAGAATAATGCCATGGTGATGATGCGGAAGACCTCACAGAAACCCACAGACCGACATTTGGGCCCGAATCCAACAAGCAATTCCACGGCGATTGAAGAGCTGAACGTGGTGTTTCGGAAAGGCGTCGTCGTTACTGGCCGAGCTGTGTCTGGGGACGACCTGCCTGCGGCAAATATTTCATTCTCGATGATCTGCAACTCGGAAATATTGAATGGGGCTACCGATGCGGAGGGCCGATTCGAAGTCACGATCCCTCCGGGAGAGTCGTTGCTGTTGCCAGCCGGGCGAAGCGGGTATCGAACCGAAAAGCTGTGGCCGGGATCCGTGATCCCTGATAAAACGGCGACACACGATGTGGGTGATGTCACATTGATTCGCTTGAAGTCACTGACAGGCACTGTGCGAAATGATGCCGGACAAACGGTTGCAGGAACTCGAGTTTCAGCATTCTGGGACGAACCGAATCTGCGAAATCGTCGATCGATGATTAGCCGTGACGAACTTGTGACTACGGATAGCGCTGGCGGATTTTCCATTCCGGACATTCGGCCGGATGCCACTGTTACGGTTTTTGCTGAGGCTGATGGCGCCATGTCCGCGAAGCTGCAAGTCGTTTCCGCGACTCAGCTGGACAAGCCGCTGTCACTGACCATCTCACCGTCCTCAGCGATCGCCATCACCGGCCGCGTCATAAATGACAGCGGTTCGGGTGTCGGCAATCTTCCAGTCACGCTGCGGCACAGAACGAAAAAGCCCCTCACGGAGGACGAGCTTCCCAAAGGGACTGACGTAACACAAGTCACGCTGGTGACCGATGCAAATGGAAACTTTACGACGCCAAAATCGCTGCCACCGTGGGGTGAATACATCGCCGTCATTCGTCCGGGCAGCACTACTGAAGCAATCTCAGGCTGGAAGTCCGCGAAGGCTGGCGAATTGTTGTCTCTTCCACCGATTGAAGATTCCCAAACGGCCGAAGTGTCCGGCCAGATTCTGACAGTCGACGGCAAACCCCTCGCAGGGGCTCGGATTGCCGTGCTGACTAGTGAAGGTCAGGCTGAAGCACGATCTGGCGACGACGGATCCTTTCGCTTCGAGCGGCCCGGTGGGCGGATGCCCATGTTGATTGCTGGCGCGGACGGCTACTTCGCCAACGGTGCCGTTTTGGAGGGGAATGGTTCTTCGCTGAAGATTCATTTGCCTCGGGCAGGTGAACTCATGCCTGCCGACAAACCAAAGCAATCGCCGCCAGCCATTCCGACGCCGTGGACCATCAAACAGAGGCAGAAGCTGGCTCTGAAGCTGGTTGAAGACCTCAAAGATGTGAATGAGCGCACTCGGATGCAGTTCGACTCCGCAGTCGCCCGCGCTATTCCGGACCACATTCTCGCAAAGCTTGATTCTATTCCGCCTGCGAAGAACCAGGCGGGACAAATGATACGAGCCTCACTGGCAATGGGACTCGCGGCGGACCGTCCTCAGGAAGCGATGAAGTTGCTGGAGCAGCTTCCCGCCGGCCCAATACAGCACATGACGTTGTTGCAGTATTCCCTGAGATCAGCCCTCGCGGACGCCGAGCAGCTGCAGTTGTTGGCACGTCTGGTTCAGGATGCTCGCGGTATGAAAGAGGCGCAGTTTCGAGTCATCTCGCTCGGGATGGCGGCAGAACGGTTGCTGGATCTGGGGCAACGGGAAAGTGGCGAAGCGTTACTTCGGGAAACGCACGGGGATGCTTAAAACCTGGCTCCAGTGGCTTTCTCCGCGAACGCTCGTGGAGCTTTCGCCGAAGAGTTGGCTCAGGTAGACGTTGAGGCGGCGTTAAAGCTGATCGAACCAATCACCGGCGCGTCCGAGTTCAATCGCCATCTGCAGAACATCGCTCACGAACTAGCGCCGCTCGATCCGGATCGAGCGATAGCGATTCTTGCCAACTTCAAGGAACCCGATCCGGACCGTCGTCAAGTTAACGGCGTTCGTGACGCAGCTGTGCAGCGAGTCTGCTATCGGATGATTCGAGTCGCTCCGGACAAAGCCGAAAAGCTTGCGCGCACAATCGAAATGGAATCGCAGCGCCCGTATTGCTTATGCCTGATGGTGGAATCGCTGCTCAAGCGAAAAGACGTCACGGATGCTGCTCGCGACCGGGCTCGCCGACTGCATGAGGAGGCCTGGCAAATGCTGGCCGACATCCGAAAAAACACGGACCAGTCGGAAGTCGCCTGGCTGTATCCATCCACCATCGCAGCAAAACTCTGTGGGCAAACTGCGGTCGTCGCCCCGGAACAATTGCCTCATCGCATCTGGCAAACAATTGCACTGCGTCGACTGATGGTCAAAGCAGGCAGCTATGGACCTGCCGGTTTTGGTTGCTGCAGCGAGATGGCACGGATGCTGGCGACGACGGATCGTCAACGAGCCGCTCAGGTTGCTGCATGGGTACCAGCAGGATATGTGCAGTACGGTGGCACTGCTGCCGGACTCATTGCGGAACTGTATCCGGAACAATGCGAAGCATCACTGAAGTTGGTTGATGGTTCCGCCGCAAACCGACTGCGACTTAACTTCGTAAAAGCGCTTCTGAGAACCGGTGATGCCAGTAAACGAGCCCGCCATCATGAGATGGCTCTGTGGTTTCCGGACGACGAAGACCTGGGCCCGATAGACTAAACACACACACCTGCGAACCGGCATACGAATAAGACGTAGCGAAACTCGTCAAGAGTTTCGGCCATTATTGTAGAGCCACTGGTTAAGCCGAAAGTCTTGACGACTTTCGCTACCAGTGTGACGAATTCCAACTAAAGGAGTTCGCGAATCGGTTCGCGGTCGTCGAGAATCGCCACAGGGCGGCCGGAATAGTCCTCGAACGTTAAACCGGGATCGATTCCCATCAGGTTATAAACCGTGGCCAGCAGGTTCGCGGGTTTTAGCGGCCGTTCGATGGGATGTTCGGCCTTCGAATTCGTGGCGCCGACAACCTGGCCGCCCTTGATGCCGCCGCCGGCGATCATCGCGGAAATTGCGTTCCCCCAGTGATCTCGACCGGGAATCGGAATGCCCGGTTGCCCTTTGTTGAGTCGTGGTGTGCGACCGAATTCCCCCATCACCAGCACCACCACATCATCCAGCAACCCGCGTTCAGAAAGATCGCCCAGCAGTGCTGAAACCGCCTGGTCAACGTACGGCACTTTCGATCCATGGCCTTTTTCGATGCCGGAATGATTGTCCCAGTGGGGCATATCGACAGTCACGAAACGCACTCCGGCTTCGACCAGTCGTCGAGCAAACAGCGTGTAGTGTCCCCACGGGCCGCGGCCGTACCGGTCTCGCGTTTCCGGACTTTCCTGTTCGATGTCGAAGGCTTCGCGAGCTTTATCGCCGGACACCATTTCGAAGGCCTGCTGTTGAAACTGATCCATGGAATCCATCATTCCAGTCTGATCAATCTGTCGTCGCGTTTGATCAAGTTGTTTCAGCAAGCCGAGTTTGTCTGTCGTTCGGGCCGCGGTGGTATCCTTCAGGCTGGCCAGAAACGTGGGAGCCTGAACGGGCGTCTTGTAAGTTGACGCCAGATAACGTTGCCGGTTGTTGACCTGAAACGGGTTGTAGGCTTCGCCGAGATACGCCGCTCCCATGTAACCCGGATACTTGTAGATTGCGTGCGCCGCTGGCAGGCCGACGTAGCCAGGCAGGCCGTTGCTGGTACAACCGTGAACTCGGGTAATGTGCGAACCAAGAGACGGATACATCGACGGGATCTTTGTGGAGGTACTGCCAAACCGTCCGGTCAACATCCAGTGCCCTGCCGCGAAGTGATCGCCGTTGTCGTGATGCAGCGATCGAATGATGGCCATCTTGTCCGCATGAGCCGCCTGCAGAGGGAACTTCTCTGTCAGAAACGTTCCGGGCACGTTCGTCGGGATTGCTGACCAGGGTCCACGATACTCGGACGGTGCTTCTGGTTTCGGATCGTACGTTTCCAACTGACTGGGGCCGCCGTCGAGCCAGATGAGTATCACCGATTTCTCACGCCGACCGGCCGGGTTGGCCGCCTCCGCTCGCAGCAGATCAGGCAGCGAAAGATTCAACGCACCGCAGGCACCCACCTTCAAGGCGGTCCTGCGTCGCAAGCCATCGCAATGGGGGCCAGCTAATCCACGAGCAATTTTCAGCATGACATGCTTCCTGAATGAACACCAGGGACTGATTTTATAGAGCCGTTCGGCACTGCATCGTTCTAAGAAGTGTCGCGTGAGCGGGGATTTGCTGTGTGCCACTGGCTTTGGCAGTGTTTCTCCCGCTCCGGGGCACCAGCAAAACCACTGGCACACAATCCATCTATTCGATCCTGACAAGATACTAACTTTGTAATGATATCGAAGACCCGGCGAGTGGTCAAAACCTTTAACCTTTACACCTTCCTTCGTCTCGCAACTCGTCGAGCTGATCGCGGAACTGACGCTTGCGATGTTCGATGTCGGAATACGTCGTGTAGATCAAAGAGTGAATAAGGAAAGCAGGCACTCAGGAAATGATCTCCGGGTCGGTAAGGGCACGACGTGGTGCAGCGATCGCAGATTTTGAACGATCGAACTCCCCTTCCGTCGATCGGATTGGGGGGAAAGATGCAACGGGGTTTGCTGCAGAATGGTGGCTGTTGCCTGAGCCTGCTATGCTCGGCATTTCACCGCCACCATACAACTTGATTTCCACCATTGCGTTCTCATGAATCCCCTTGCCGTACAACTCAACCGACTTTCGCTGGCAAACCCAATTCTTGTTGCCTCCGGGACGTTCGGATATGCGAAGGAGATGACGGCGTTCGTCGACTTCAAACAGCTGGGCGGAATTGTTCCCAAGACCGTGACGCCTCAGCCTCGAGCCGGCAATCCTCCACCGCGGACAGTAGAAACCGCCAGTGGCCTGCTGAATTCCATCGGACTGGATAACGACGGATTCGATCAGTTCATGGCAGACAAGCTGCCCTATCTGGCCGGACTGGGCACGTCCGTGATCGTTAACATTGCGGCGAAAACATGCGATGAATTTAAACGAATGGCCGACGTCCTGAATGCCGCCAAAGGGGTTGCCGCCGTCGAACTGAACATTTCGTGCCCGAACGTGTCTGGTGGAGTGGACTTTGCCACGAATCCGGATCTGGCGGCCGACGTTGTGCGGACCGTCTGCAGTGCCGGCGACTTGCCCGTGATCGCCAAGTTGACTCCGAATGTAACCAGCGTTATTCCGATCGCCCAGGCAGTGGCGGACGCCGGAGCGGACGCGGTATCGCTAATCAACACATTTCAGGGGATGGCTATTGACTGGAAAAAACGACAACCGGTGCTCGGTAACGTGCTGGGAGGACTCAGCGGTCCTGCCATCAAGCCGCTGGCGCTGCGAATCGTGTGGCAGGTGGCTCAGGCGGTGAAGATTCCCATCATTGGCGTCGGAGGCATTCAGTGTCTGGACGATGTGATGGAGTTTATCGTGGCGGGCGCATCTGCCGTTCAGATTGGTACAGCGAACTTTTACAATCCCGGACTGGCAAACTCGCTCGTCACAGAATTACTGCAGGTCGTTCAGGAACAGCAGGTTGCCAGCTTTACGGAACTCATCGGTACACTAAAAATCCCCGTCCGTGATTAAGGAATCGTCCCGGAATGACTTCCGCATTTGCTGGGTCTACACAGTTTTCAACGCATAGTAATTGCCTGCGGCTGGGAGCCCCCGGTTGCTCATCATTCATCCACATCCTTCACAAATCGACATCATTACGTCATGAAAGTTCTTTCCGGCATTCAGCCAACCGGTCGCCCGCACTGGGGCAATTACTTCGGAGCAATCCAGCAGTACATTGCTTTGCAGGGGAACGAGCAGTCGTTCTACTTTATTGCCGACCTTCACGCGCTGACGACTGTTCGCGAAGCAGACGTGCTGCGGCAAAGCATTCAGGACTCTGCACTGGATCTTCTCGCGCTGGGCCTGGAACCGGACAAGGCCACTCTGTTTCGGCAGTCTGATGTCCCTGAGGTGACTGAGCTCACGTGGTTGCTGATGACCATTACGCAAATGCACCTGCTGGAAAAATGCCACGCTTACAAAGACAAGAAGGCGAAAGGCCTCGCCGCCGACGCCGGGTTGTTCACTTATCCGGTCCTGATGGCAGCCGACATTCTGATGTACGACAGCGAAGTCGTTCCGGTCGGACAGGACCAGGTGCAACACGTTGAAGTGACGCGCGACCTGGCACAACGCTTCAACTCGCTGTACGGCGCCGACTGCCTTGTGCTGCCGAATGCGCACGTGCTGGATAGCTCAGCAAAAGTCCCCGGTCTGGATGGAGAAAAAATGTCGAAGAGCTACAACAACACCATCCCGGTGTTTGAAACTCCCCGGAAGCTGAAAAAGATTATCAATAAGATCGTCACCGATTCAAAAGCGCTGGAAGACGCAAAGAACCCTGACACCTGTGCTGTCTTTGATCTGTATCGACTGTTTGCCGACGAGAATCAGCGGCAGGTTCTCGCGGACAAATATCGTGCTGGCGGAATGGGATACGGCGAAGCGAAGACGGCGCTCTACGACGCGGCGATGGAGTCCTTCGGTCCGGCTTTTGAAAAACGCATCGAGCTTGAGAACCGTTCCGACGAGGTCGAGGATATCCTGCAGGCTGGAGCAAAGCGTGCTCGGAGTAAGGCTCGGGAAGTGATTGAACGTGTGCGATCGGCGTGCGGACTTGTTGGGAAGCCCGCTGAGCTGTAGGCCGGATTTCTCGATGCGCTATACGTAAGTTGTTTTCTGTAAACTGTTTACAGTTTGTTTTGGGAGCGGAAAAACTGTCGCCACGTTAAAATCAACGAGGTTTTTGCGAGGAAAACCCTTCAGTATTTGACGGAAATCACAGTTGCGCTTATGCTAAATACTGAAGGCCGCAATTGCTGCCAATCTTCCCCCACCAAAACTCCCCCACCACCCCCACCACCCCACCCAGCTCGCCAGGCCGAGCTATTGTTGTGCATTCTCCCTGTGCAGCATTCCCACCTGACTGCTTCCCACCTGACTGCTTCCCACATGAGACCATTGTTTTTATCAATGATCGCAGCTGCAATTTTCTGCGGCAGTACGTTTGCTGAGAACCCGTTGGTTTCGCTGGAGCAAGGTGATCTTGCCCCGAAACTGTCGGCCGTAGATGATACCGGCAGGATTTGGAAGTCATCAGACCACGTCGGTAAGAATATCGTCGTCGTGTTTTTCTATCCTGCTGATCTCACAACTGGATGTACAACCCAGGCCTGTGGATTTCAGCGGCATCTTGCCGAACTAAAAACGGCT
This sequence comes from uncultured Planctomycetaceae bacterium, assembly GCA_937919915.1. Classification (GTDB taxonomy): domain Bacteria; phylum Planctomycetota; class Planctomycetia; order Planctomycetales; family Planctomycetaceae; genus Fuerstiella. Next base: position 2,713 of record CALFOL010000813.1, on the reverse strand, counting down.
GGCGCGGACGTTGTTGGGGTCAGCGGTGACTCAGTGACGAACCACCAACTGTTCAAGAAGACTTGCTCTCTGAGTTTTCCTCTTTTGGCAGATGAAGACGGCAAGGTGGCGGGGGCTTTTGGGGTGCCTATTCGTGGTGGAGGAAACATCACACGTGTGGTTCAGGGGCAGCAAAAAAGACTGACCCGTGGCGTAACCGCTCAACGTTGGACATTTGTGATCGGCCTGGACGGCACCATAATTCACAAGGACACAGCGGTTGATGCAGCTAAGGATGGTCAGTCGGTGCTAAAAGTTGTTAGACAGTTGACTGTATCCACACAATAATCTGACGTCATGCTTCTCCAGGATGGAGAAGTTCACAAATCAATCTGGTCGAGTTGCCTTTTGGTGTGCTCGGAGTACCTGTTGAATTTCAAAAAGGAGTTTCGCAAAATGCGTATGATTTTTGCATCGGGCCTGCTTGTTGCTGCGGCCCTGTCGTCTGTCGCTGAGTCGGCGGATATCCGATCTGGTCTCGTGATCGGCTCGTATCCGAAGGCTTACAACGTCACGGACGTCACTGGTCCTGCTTCCGGTAACGGGCTGCTGTGCTATCGCTGTCGATATGGCTCGCAACCGGTCGTCAACATTTTTGCTCATAAAATGGACGAAAATGTCGTCAAGCTGATCAAGCAAATCGATGATGTCGTTGGTAAAAACCGCGACAACAAGATGGCTGCATTTGTTGTGCTGCTCTCTGACAAGCCTGAAGCAGAAGAAGGAACGTTGAAAGAGATTGCGAAATTAAACGAATTGCAGCACACTCCACTGACGACCTACGGCGATTCTGAGGGCCCGGGCAGTTACCGACTATCGAAAGATGCCGAAGTGACGGTGATGATGTGGGTGGATGAGGAAGTGAAAGTGAATCACGCCCTGAAGTTCGCAGACCTTAGCCCTGAAAAGATCCAGGCGATTTCTGACGACACTGCCAAAATCCTGAATTAGAATCATACTCGCTGTGCTAGTGATTCCGACTCTCTCACAACAGTGAGTCGCTTGGGGTTCCAACGCAGCAGAATACAACCAGAACGGGCGAGTTGTCTTTCGGGGCAGCTCGTCCAGTTTTATGCGCCGGTTGTGGTTCTTTGGTTTCTACTGACATCATGATCCGGGTGCGGGCCGCTTCGATTTTCCCTGAAGAATCCGAAGGATGTATCGCTTCGTCAACGCTTGGCACGGGACGTTCTTTTCTTCCCTTTGCTGCGGAAAAGCGTGTTGTGATTCGGCCAGCATACCAGCGTACCAGCCGATCATCAGAACAGATGTTGCAGCGTTCGCCGCGCGCAATGCGTAACCGATGCGTCGCATGTGTCGGATTGGCGGCGGGCGAAGACGCAGAAACAAAGCGGATGCGACCAGTGGCACAATAAACAGGCATTCTCGCATTGCAGACACGGAGCCAATGACACAGGCGAGCACGGCCGCGGCCAGCAGGACATCATTAATGCGGGGCGCCTTGTGATGTGTGGACGCCTTTTGAAGGGCGACGACGCTGCGAACTGCGATCGTGGTGGCAACTCGGCCGATAATCCATGCGGCACTTAGCCGCTCCACGCTTCCGGAATCGAATCCCCCGGCAAGAAGCACTGCTGCACTGGGAAGCGTCAGGCCAATGATTCCCGTCAACTGCGCAGTCAGCGATCTCTGCCAGCCAGCTGCAGACATCGCAAAACCGGCCGCGGCGAACAAGGCACATGCGACAAGAGTCCATCGAACAGTACTTGAACTCAGCCAGAAAGCCGCGACGCCAGCAAGCATGGTGAGCAGCAACAGGGACCCAAGTATCGGCAAGGCTGATGGCGTTGTTGATCGAGCTCGTTCGCCGCGACGTCCGGCAAGCACCATCAAGGGCTCATTCGCCACGAAGCCCGCGATTGTGGCGATGGTAGTCAGTACCGCAACCGTATTCAGTCCGCCAAGAACTAACGCCACAACAAGCGGCACGCCAAGGATTGCGTACGCCCCGTGCTCCTTGGGGTGCAGTCGAACAGGACGTGCGATGCCTGGTGGCTGAGTCGTCGCGATGCTCATATTCAGTCTTTGATGTGGTTGGTCAGAGTCTCAGGGCCTCGCAGTTTTCCCATCTGAGATGTTTACAAGCACGACGCGCAAGCGAGTGAATTGGCAGAGCAATGAAAGATTCACTTGCTGGCGCTGCGTGCTTCTAAATCGCTGGTCACGTTACGGTGTGACGACCGAAACCCGCACTTCGTCAGTCACTTTCCAAAATTCAGGCAGTCCGGCTTTCGTTTCCAGAATAATCTCCGCGATGGCCCTTCTGTCCGCCCAGGTCAGGTGAGCAAACTCCTGGGACTGATCCTCACCGGAAAGAACATTCCAGAGGCCCTGCCAGACTTGATCACGCGATTCCTGCGGTAAACCGTCAAAGGCTTCTGAGTAGATCAGGTAGCTGCATGGGTACTTAAACATTCGCTGAGTCATATCGAGATCTCGCAGGCTGCGGCCCTTGCTGGCTCGCGGTCCCTATGTTGTGAAGACGTCGGCATATCCGGAAGTGCCGCTGATTGGTGATGTCAATGGCGACTCCTTGCTCAGCAACAGCGCCGCGACAAGTTTGTCTGCGGCATTTGCAATTCGGCGAGTCGTACTGTCCAGGCGATTATACCTACGTTCCGCACATCTCGAAAGTAATATCACGGAATTTCCG
>CALFOL010000812.1 GCA_937919915.1 uncultured Planctomycetaceae bacterium | reverse complement strand
ACAGATCTGAGCCTAAGACTCTTGTTGACCCAGAACAACAGTTTATTTGATGTTGAGCCTGTGGATATCAGAATCAGGCCTCGTGAGCCGACTGTCGAGTTGCGTTGTGGACGTAAAACGACATCAATGCCGTATTCCGTCGACTGCCCTGACGGCAAGGGAATGAACGTGCTCATGCGCCGAGGCGGCAGTAAGCTGACGGTCGAAGTGACAATGGCAGATGAGTCATGTGAATGTGAAATTTGGATTTCCGATCAGGAAATTCAATTGAATCTCGGAGATGTCGTCGCGCTGTCGCCCTCTGATTCATCTTCGCCACCAGGTGCGGGCGCAGGGGTTTTTCTGACAGGTTTGCAGGCATCTGCTGAGTCAATTCGGTTTCACGCCGATGACGGTGTGACCGACATCACGATTGCCCCGTCTCGGAGGTTCTGGGGACTCTGGTGCGTTGCGGGACTGACACTCTTTTGCATTTTGGTTCTGCTGCGACGACATTCAGAAACACGATTCAATTCGGAGGCTTACGATGGTGACCGTCTCACGTAGCGTCTCGAAACAGACGCAGAGAATCCGATGTTCCCGACCAGGCTTCACACTTCTGGAGTTGTTGGTCGTCATCAGCATTATTTCGGTGCTCATGTCGCTTATCCTGCCGGTAATTCAATCTGCTCGAGAAGCCGCTCGCCGAACACGGTGTATGCACCGACTCCGAAATTTGTCCGTGGCCATGCTTTCAAACATGGATACTCACCAACGATTCCCGGCTGCAGCATACTGGGGTGGCGGCAGCAAGTCTGGCCCCGGTCCGCACCACAACTGGGTTGTGCAACTGCTGCCGTGGCTGGACCGAACAGACCTGTATGATCGCTGGGATATGGAACGGCTTGCAACAGATTCCCCGAACAAAGAACTGGCGTCGCTGGGTCTGGCATTCCTGGTGTGTCCTTCCGATTCCTCCGCGACCAGCCACGGTGATCTGAGTTACGCATTGAATGGTGGCATTGGTGAATCCGATTATGTGACCGGCGTGCATGACTGCATCGTCGACCCATTCGGTGGCCTGCTGGATCTGAACGGAAACGGATTGGTATGTCTGGGCACTGGCATCAGTGATGGCGAGCCTTCCGACCGGCAGATCTTCAAAAAACTGGGGCTGTTTTTCAACGAAAACTGGAAGTTTCAAGGCACCCCCGGTTACCAGGGCACACGTCGTCATCACACTGCTGCGTCACTGACCGATGGCTTCTCCAACACATTGATGATGACGGAGAACGTACGGACGGGAGCGGATTTTGCCGCGGGTTGGGCAACCTGCGACTCGCGCCGTACCAAGGTTTATTTTAGTAGTGAAATCTGCCACGCCAACGTGTGTACTCCAGGGAATACGGAACTTTCACTCGCTAATTCGTCGTCCCGAGGAATCAACGCTGGCATTTCGGCCCCCGAAGGTCAGTCTCCGTGGCCCGGTTCGGAACATCCAGGCGGTGTCAACATGGCCCTTGCGGACGGCTCTGTCCGATTCGTTGCCGAACAGATCGCGGGTGCGCTGTACTTTCAACTGTTTACTCCGCAGGGCGCCAAGCTTGACGGCACGGCTTTGGAGAGTCTCGGCAGCGGATTTTGAGTTGCCTGGTCGAAAACCGTTTCCTCCTCTGACTTCACGACGATGTATCCGATTCTGGTGGACTTGTACGGGTTTGAAATCCGCTCATTTGAAGTGATGTTGCTTGTGGCCTGGGCCATGGGATTGTCGCTGGCGGTGCAGCAGGCAAAAACTGAAGGTCTCGACGGTTCAATGATGAGTGTTTGCTGGTTCTGGGGTTTGATCGGTGCGGTCGTTAGTGCCCGCTTACCAGATCTCCTGTCGTCGCCACCAGCAACCTACGATGGCCCTGTGTTGATGCAATTCCTCGAACGACTCCAGCACAGTCGATCGTCGTCTCTATCTGGGCTATTGGGAGCAGCTGTGACAGGGACAGGTATCCTGTTCTTCCACCGGCAAGCCATTCTCCGATATGCAGACGCAGCAGTTCCAGGGATATTCATCTTGTTAGCAATGTGTCGACTCGGCTGCTTCCTTAACGGGTGCTGTTTTGGAGTGCCAACAGGGGGTGGTGGGGCTGTTGGTTTCATCCAAATTCTGCAGCAGGTATCTATGCGGCGTCACTCGGCGACGTTCGGCTTGTTCCAACGCAACTGCTGCTTGCATCGGGCAACCTCGCAGTTTCAATTCTTGCTGTATTTCTCAGGGCATCAATGCAGGCGCCGGGAACAAAGTGCTGCGTCATGATGTTCCTTTATGCAGGTCTGCGAACCATTGTTGCAGTGTGGAGAGCACCACATTTTTTTGTGGGTGAACAGACCGACATCGGACAGGATCAAATTGTGTGGATAGCGATTGGGGCAGGGAGCATTGTTCTGATGATCTTCATGAGAGACCGGAACGGAATCAAGTCCGTTTGAAGGGATCAAACTCATTGGAGTTCATTTTCGAAATCATCGGATGTTGAAGGGCGAAATCAAACGACGACGGTCTTGCCACCTTTGCCGCTGGCAATTCCGAACACAAGGTACTCAGCCAACTCGTCTGATGCATTCGTCATTTGGTGAATTTCTGTGGGCTCGATGATGACCGTGTCACCGGGATTCATGGTGACCGCTGCATTGCCAACCTGCATCGTGACCTGACCGCTGAGCAGAACGAAGACTTCCTGCATGTCTTCGTGGTAA
>CALFOL010000811.1 GCA_937919915.1 uncultured Planctomycetaceae bacterium | reverse complement strand
ACATTCACCACCTGCTCAAAGCGACTGGTCACTGTCGGTGGAGTAAACCGTTCATCACTCAGAGCATTCCAGATGGCGTTCATCTGTTTCGGCAGTGAACCATCCAGAACATCCGGCATCGCCTTTTGGATCGCTGGCATTTCGATTCCGGAAACCACACGGATCGGATTCTTCATCCACCGCAAAAAGTACCGTTCACGAAGCTGCCTCCCCATCGTCATGATGTCGGAACCTCGCGTGCCAGGAGCAACATTCCGAGGTTCGAACGGGCCGGCTTTGTGACACGCCACGCAGTTGAATCCACCAGCCCCGGTCAAATGATTCCCCAGCACAAGATCTGCGGTTTCCACCTTTCGCGGATTGCTGAGGCGTAAGTAATCAAGAATATCAGTCCTCGCTTTGTCTGCTTCGTCCGGAATACGATCGGTTGTCACCAGGTGATGAGTAATCGCCGCGCGTTCGGCCATGGAGTGCTGGAACTTCGGCATCCGTACCAGCAGCCACGGCAGACGACGTTCTGTTTGTTCACCGGCAACAGCCTTCGCCAGATATTCGTCGGTCAGCTTGTCACCGACCGCAGTCAACGATGGCGGCACTAAGCTCTGACTTTGCCCACGCAGATCCGGGTGCGAGTTCTGAAGTTTCCGGGCGATCGTCGACAAGCCGCGTCCCAGATTTCGATCGTGACAGGCGATACACCCATTGCGTTGCAACAGCAACTCACCGTTAGCGGACAAATCCAGCGAACTGTGATGCTCAACGGTCGAGTACCAATCCATCACCGCGTCCGCTCGACTCCCCAACATCGAAAAGAAGGGCACGCGTTTGCCGGCACTTTCGTGAGGCTTGTTGGCACCGTGGGGACGGAAGCAGTGGCTGCCATTGTCTTCGAAACTAACTTTCGTCAGCGCTGACACGGTCGATGCTTTCACACCCGGTATCGCATGACAAGCAGCGCAGTTCGCCGACGTCACCAGAGCTTTCCCGACCGCAATCTGCTCGACGTCGGCACTCAGCACACCGACTGCTTTTACTGTGGATGCGTGCCCGTCCATTAACGCGGCCACCAACTGGCGACGTTCATCCTTACTCAGTGCGAACACCGGCATACGATGATCGCCGTTCAATGAGCCGGGATCGCGGAGCCAGCGTTCCAGCCAGACAGCGGGACGACGTTTGCCAACGTTCACCAGTTCCGGTCCATCGTACGGCGCAGCTAAAGGCAAGTCGTTTGCTTGCATACCCGGTACCTGATGACAGGCGACACATCCCAAAGAATTCAGCAGTTTGGTACCCGCAGCGACAGCATCATGTTCGATTTTGACTTCACTGTCCTTCTGAGCGTCTTTCGAAACACTTACCAGAAAGGCGGCCACACTTTCTGCTTCACTCTTGTTCATCCCGAAATTCGGCATGTGACTATTCGCGACAACCAACTGCGGATCGATCAACCGCTCAATGAGAGTTTCCATAGGCTGGCTGCCGCGAAGTCGGTCCAGCGCCGGAGCCTTCACAACGGGTCTGTCAGAATCCGTTTGGTGACATGCCGCACAACGGTTCGCGTCGGCCAGCTTGCGACCGTAGGCATCAACCGACGCCGGAGAGATTTTTTCGCGAAACAACGCATCTGCCGGAATCGGCTCCAGAGTGAACGCATCAGACGACCAGAAGAGAGATACCTTCGCGCGCGATTTGTCTGAATTTTTTGGCGTCGAATACGTGACTCGAATTTTGTGATCTCCGGGCGACAAAGCAACTTCTTCACCGGAAACGAATGCCCATTGGCGAGACGCCGTCAGCACAGGCTGATCGTCAATGGAAATCGAAACATCACCGGCCACGAAGGCATGAAATCGATGTTTGCCCGGAACACGCGCCAGCAGGTTTCCGGACCATGTGGCAGAAAACGCCCCCGTCGGCAACCGCTGATCGGGTGCATCAGCGCCCCAATGGAAGCTCAACACATTGTCGATGCGTTCCGCAGAATGATCGTCGACAGAATACTTCGCCAACAAGCCTGGCTGATAATCCTCGTCGTCATCCTGGGCAACTGCTGTCGTCTGCGTTCCCATGAGGCACATAAGGCACCACAGGATGATCGGAATTGACGCTGAAGGTTTAGGCATCGATAGCTTTCGCAAACTGATTCACTCAATTGTTGTCCGAACACGTATTCGAGCACTGTGATGCATGCAATTCAAACGGCCGGCAGAGCAGGGTGATCCGTCATCGCCAGCAACACGGCCGCAGTCAACAGCATTGCACCGAACAAACGGCGAATCATCGCCGGCCTGCCAACGGACGCTTCACTTGTTCCGAGCTGTCTGGCAAACAGCCACGCCAGAATAACTCCCCACAAACCGCGCAGCGCGTATACGATGTTAATCCGCGGAGCATCGCCGAATTCGGCCAGCGAAAAACACATTCCCGTCGCCTGCGTGGCCATCAAAAACGTACCAGCCAGCATCCACCAGGTCGATTTGGTCTCTCGTAAACGTCGAGCGGAATCGACCTTCGGAAAAAACACCAGCGACGCAATTCCTGCAGTTCCAAACATGACCGGCAGGAACGCGTAACTATTCCATTCTCCAGCCCATTTCTGCAGACCGACGTCAAACAGCGACAACGAAAACGCCGCGCTCATGGCCAGCAGAATGGTAATTATTTGCCGACGACGTTCCAACGATGTGCTGCCTGGTGACCATTGAATCAGAATCACTCCCGCGCTGGCCATGGCACCAGCCAGCCAGATCATGTTCGACACAGGTGTGTTCGCCAGCGTGGCCGTCAATGCGGCCACCATCAGCACCTTCACGCCGAACACCGGAGTCGCCACCGACACATCGCCGAACTGATACGCCAGATACGTGAACAGCTGCCCCAGTACAAACAGCAGCCCCACGATTCCGGCATGCCACCAGGCTTCCGTGGGAATCACTTCGCCACGAGCAACCGCCACGGCCCCCCACGCCAAAGCCAACCACAGGTTGCCGTAAAAAGTACCAGTCCAGGGGCTGGCTCCGCGTTGAATCGCCTGCTTCGCCAGCATCATACCCAGCACAAACAGAATGCTGGCGCCCAGCGGAAACAGAAGGTGGAATGGCACCAAAACAGGCTTTCGTCCGAGGAAATTCGGTCATTGATCCACAAGTTTAACGTCCACAACCGAAACAGGAACCATCGAACACCGGGAGACTGATTCGCGTGTTGAGCTCAACTGGATTACTATAGAACGATGCCGTCTCAATTCCTCAAACTCACCGCTTGGCTGCTCGTTCTGTTGAGTTGTCTTCCCAGCCGATGCGAAGACATCTCTCAGGTCGCCATCGTGGATGACGAGCGCATCACTGAAAGCAGCGGACTGGCCGCCAGCTATCTTTATCCGGGCTGCGTCTGGATCCACAACGACTCGGGCGACAAGCCCCGTTTGTTCCTGGTAGATGCCAACGGAAAGACGAAAGCGGTCGTCAAAATCGACGACGCGGATGACTTCGACTGGGAAGACATGTGCTCGTTCAAAATCAAAGATCAGCCCTGGCTGCTGATCGGTGACATCGGCGACAACGGTCGAAAACGAGGCGACAAAGATCCAAAATGTCGGCTGTATCTACTGCACGAACCTGTCATTCCGAACACAAAACAACCGCCGTCGATCGACACAAAACCAGCGGTCAGAATTACGCTCGAATACGACGACGGTCCGGAAGACTGCGAAGGAGTCGCAGTTGATGCAGAGCGACAGGAAATCCTGCTGCTGACGAAAAGCCTGCCGCAAAAGTGTGGCTTGTATACCATCCCTCTGGAACTGGATGACGCAAAACAAAAGCGAAAAGCCAAAAGAATCGCTCGGCCCTTTATCCCCTTCGCCACTGGACTCGACATTTCGCCCGACGGGCGCACAATGGCTATTGGTTCGATGCTGAACGGTATGCTGGTGCGGCGACAGCCGAACGAATCATGGGCTCAGGCATTCGGTCATGTCGGTACCGCCATAAACCTGCCGCCTCGTAAACAGGGCGAAACGATTTGCTTTGACATCACCGGCAAGTCGTTATTCCTGAACAGTGAAGGTCCGCGACAGCCGCTATGGCGTCTTGAAATTCCCACCCCATAAAATCCTCACCCTTTTTTGATGGAACCCTCGCATGACGACTCCCGATTCAAACCGCCGCCAGTTTCTTAAGACCTCGGCCATCGCCGGCGGCCTGGCGTTCGCGCCGCGCTTGTTTGCCGACGAAAAACCGAAGCCGGAAGTTCCCGACGCCGACAAGCTAAAGATCGCGGTCATCGGATGCGGAGGCCGCGGTGGCAGCAATCTCAGCAGCGTATCATCAGAAAACATTGTCGCACTGTGCGATGTGAATCAGCAGAATCTAAAAGGAGCGGCCGAACGGTTTCCGGAGGCCCGCACCGAAACGGACTTTCGTCGACTATATGATCACGCCGATGAATTCGACGCCGTCGTTGTCAGCACGTGCGAACACACTCACGCATTTGCCACGCTGCCAGCCCTGAAACTCGGCAAGCATGTCTACTGCGAAAAACCGCTGACGTATAACGTGTACGAAGCACGCGTGATTCGCGAAGCAGCCATGGCAGCTGGCGTGGCGACTCAGATGGGAACTCAAATCCACGCTGGTAACAATTATCGTCGCGTTGTTGAACTTGTGCAGTCCGGAGCAATCGGTCCCGTCCGTGAATGCCACGTCTGGGTAGGCCGCGCCTGGGGACGTCAGTCCGAAGCGGATTCGATCAAGAACAAAGATATCGTCCATGTCGAAGAACGACCGGCAACGGAAGATCCCATTCCGGAGCACCTGAACTGGGATCTATGGCTCGGCCCAGCGCCACATCGCCCGTACAGCAACGTGTATTTCCCCGGACCAAAGTGGTATCGCTGGTGGGACTTCGGCAATGGAACCATGTCGGATCTCGGCAGCCACTGGATCGATCTGCCTTTCTGGGCGTTGAAGTTGCAGTCACCACTGACAATCGAAGCGTCCGGTCCGGAACCGCATGCTGAAATCGCACCGGCTTCGATGGAAGCTCGCTACGAATACGGCCCGCGCGGCGACATGCCGGCTGTGAAAGTGAATTGGTATCAGGGCGACAACAAGCCGGCGATCTGGACCGAAGGCGGGATTCCTCAATGGGGCAGTGGCGTGTTGTTCGTTGGCGACGATGGCATGCTGCTGTCAGACTACGGCAAGTATGTGCTGCTGCCGGAAGACAAGTTCAAAGAATTTACGCCGCCGAAGCAATTCATTCCGCCGTCTCTCGGTCACCACGCCGAATGGATTCACGCCGCGAAAACCGGCGACCCCACGACGTGCAACTTCGAGTACGCGGGTTGGCTAACGGAAGCAAACCATCTTGGCAACGTTGCATTCCGCACCGGCAAGAAACTGGAATGGGACGCCAAGAACATGAAAGCCACCAACGCCCCGGAAGCCGATAAGTTCATCCGCCGCGAATACCGCGACGGTTGGGAACTTGTGTGACGCAGAAGTATCGCAGGCCAGACCGCCGACAAAAACAGTTCGGCACACGCTGATAATGTCGTCATCACGCCCGTGGTGATCATTCCTTGACGGTTAATCTCGAATTGAGCTTGTCGTCGGAAAACTCTACGCGGGGTTTTGAGATTGTTACAACGTGGCGGAGATTGATCCACGTCCGGCTGGTGTCGATTTCGGTGGCGGCTTGTTCGCGAAGTTTTTCGAGTTGCCTTTTGCCACCGTCGGTTGATTCTAACGCTGCGGCGACAGGGCTGCTATTGCGACTCGCTTGGAGTTCCATCTGAAAGCGTCCTCAATAGATTTCGGATGCTCGGCGAGGATCCAGGAGTCTCCGGGAAGAGCAACTATGGTAAATATGGTGACGGAATAGGTGGTCAATGCGTTGCGTTTCTTGCTTTGGTCCGAATCCGTCGCAACGCGAACAGTTTTCTCAAAGGGGGATTGGCCAGCAAAGCGAATCGCATAGTCGTTGCCTGACTTGAGAAATGACGGAGGCGCGGCATCAACCGTCTGTAATGCGGCACTGGCGAGAATCAGAATACAAGAGGCAAGAATGCAAAAGTTCTTCATGATTCGATATCCATTAATTTTTGCGGATAACGAATTGCGGTCCATGAGGGATGGCGGTCCATGAGGGATGGCGGCTCATAGAGATCGTGCGTTGAACTTTACCGCTTCGTCCTCATCTTAGCCTGAGGGCGACTCGTTGTCACTAAAGGCTTGTCGTTTGAGGGTGCGTTTCGAAACGGTCAATCGCTGTGGTAGCAAACGAAATCCCAATCACATCGAGGAGCGAAATCGGAACCGATTACTTCACATCAATCCTTTCAATGCTGTGCAACTTCATCCTCGGAACGACCTCCGATCACGGTATGTTGCCGCTTTTGTTGCCAACAGCATAATCGGCAAGCGTTTTAATTGAAGAGCCTCGCACAAATTCTGCGAGGCTCTCAGTTTCTCTGCTGTCCGTTTTTCTGCTGTTAAAGTCTATCTGTAACCGCAGGTGCTGCGGCCGTAAGCACCGCCGCCATAGCCTTGACCGTAGCTGGTGCTGCGATAACCATAACTCGGCGTTGAATAGCTTCGGTAAGACGGAACCTGTTGGCGGCCGTAATTGCTGTAACTGCGGGGTGCATAGGCCTGGCTGCGATAGCCTGTCGAATAACCCTGGTTGTAGCCGCCGTAAGCATTGCCAAGGTTCAGCGAAATACCGAACCCGCTGCCACCATGGCCG
>CALFOL010000810.1 GCA_937919915.1 uncultured Planctomycetaceae bacterium | reverse complement strand
CTTGTCGTTGCTGTTAGCCGAGGAAGCTTTGACTGGCTCATGTGGTTTTAGCAGCATAACACTGGCCCCAAGGGCAATGCCAAGTGCCAGGAAGAGCCACGGGGATCGTTGGTTTGTAATCATGTTCAGCCTTTGATTAGAGTAGACTCGGTTGACGTGCATCCGCCAGTTGAACTGCCGCGACAAGCAAGCTCGGTGAAGAAATCCACAAAGCTGCCTCGCATAACGAGATTCCATTTCCATGTTCAAGCAGTTCTGGGGAAAGGATGCCGGAATTGTATGGAGAACCCCTTGATTTCACCACGATCTCACTGATGATCTCGACTCCACGAATAGAATTTCCTGACAATCCGCCTGACAAGTTAGACTGGAACCTCTGGGGAACTCGCGGCACCTAACTGTTTTCCTTGGCCAGTCTGCTCCAAAGCGAAGAATCCACGGGGCAGGACCATACTTCCCAATTACGGCTACAATCGCGTTGGCAAGTCGCCACATCGCACTGTTTCTTTTTACGACGACCACTTCCGCAATGAAAACAGCATCCGAGCCGTGTGTTTGGCAATCCATACGCGAGACAGCGCAACATCACGTCAACAGTGAACCGATGCTCGGCAGTTTTCTCTATGCCACGATTCTGAATCATGAGCACTTTGAGGATGCGGTCAGTTATCACCTGGCGGGAAAACTCGATTTTGGTTCGTTGCGAGGAATGCAGCTGCGGGACATTATCGACACCGCTTTCAAGGGTGATCCCAAAATTTGCGAAGCCATCCAGGCTGACATTATCGCTGTTCGTGATCGAGATGCCGCGGTCGACTGCTGTCTTGTGCCACTGCTGTATCTGAAGGGCATCCATGCTCTGGCAACGTATCGAGTTGCGAATTGGCTGTGGAAGGAAGGCCGCCACCTGTTGGCCGTTCATTTGCAGAACCTGATGTCGGAGGGATTTGCTGTCGATATTCACCCTGCTGCAACGATCGGCAAAGGGATTCTGATGGACCACGCCACATCCGTGGTGATTGGAGAAACAGCGGTTGTTGGCGACAACGTATCGATGCTGCACGAAGTCACGCTGGGCGGTACGGGCAAGCAAACCGGTGATCGACATCCCAAAGTGCGAAGTGGAGTTCTGTTAGGAGCTGGCGCTAAGGTGCTGGGAAACGTAGAAATCGGCGAAGGGGCCAAGATCGGCGCGGGCAGTGTTGTCTTGACGAATGTTCCCGCCCATTGCACCTACGCTGGAGTCCCGGCGACGCTGGTCGGCAAACCGGACTCGGCCGAACCCTCGCTGGACATGAATCACGGTATTGATATCTAAGAACCGCTACAGCGTATTACGCTGACTGATGGCCGCGGGGCACGCTTTTCGATCGAAGAAAGCCTGCTCCCGCGAGCGAGTACCGTTCACAACAATAAGTAAACGGCTCTATCAGAACCTCCGTGGCCGCGTTGTGCCGACAGTGGTCGAAATGTAAGGAAGTTCGACGAGGCGACATCGTCGTTGAGGAGCGATGACGCCGCAGATTGACTGCTGTCGTCGCAACCCATCGAGACTGCGGCTGGAAACCCCAGTCACGAGCGAACTGTTCCTGGGGCGGTTACTTTAGCAACCAGCGTATCAGATTCAGCAGGTTATCTTCCGTCAACAGCTTTGACACATTGCCTGGCATCATCGAAATCGTGGAATCCTTGCGTTCTTCGACATCCTGTTTCTTCACGGTGATCAGGTTGCCCGTCGTATCAATGACTTCCAACAACTGAGGGTCCCGAGTTTCTCGCACCAGTCCGGAAACAATCCGGCCGTCGTTCAAGACCAGTACAGACGTCCGAAATGCCAGGTCGACGTTCTGATTCGGATGCAGAATGTCCTCCAGCAGTCGTGGGGCACCGCGAGTACCGATTCCATCCAGTTGGGGACCAACCAGCTTACCTTCAGTACCGCGGCGATGACAGTTCGCACAGTGTTTGGTGAAGACCGCCTTCCCGGCATCAGTGTCACCTTCCGACAGTTTAAGACGCCGCACGATCGATGCTGTCAGAGCGGTCGTGTCTTCTATTGCAGATGGCAATTCTGCCTTCTGAGCCGACACGCGTGCGGCGAAGGTTTCGCCGTAGGCTGAGATCTGCTGGGCGATCCGGTCGTCACGGAGTGCTTCCGCCGATGGCACGCCGGTATCAATACACTGCAGCAACAGTTCCGCGCTGGCCTTGTCCTGTGACAATGCCCGGACAAGTTGAACGCGCAATGGTTGGTTGATCACCGTGAAGGCGGCCCGCAGCAGCGCAAATTCGGCTGAAGCGTCCTCGACGGCCGTTGCGCCCGAATTTGGCAACGACTGCGGATCGCAATAGTCGACGATCGCCAGCTGCAGAGAGCGTGGTGTTTCTGCGCTGACCAGCAGGTCTGCGACTCCCTGCATAAAAGGCTGGCTTCGATGGACCAACAGCACACCAGCAGCGAATGCACGGACATTGCCGTCCACCTGTTGTGCTGCGACGATTCCGCCCAACCGTTTCACGTCTGTTTCTGTCAGCGCGTTGCCGGCTCTTTGCTGTGCCTGCAGAAACTTGAGCACAGATTCCAGCACCGTGCTTTGGCTGGTTGAGAGTTCTCTAGTATCAATGACCTTCGGTTGAATCCGGCCGAGCGAGATCCACGCGTACGATGTTAGATCGATCCCGTCAACGACCTCCAGATACACTTTCGTGCCAATAGAGTCGATGAGGTTCCATGTCACTTTTGTGGCGACGTCGTTTCGGGGCGGCAGTGCGCTTTTTAATTCTGCTCCGGTTGCATAGTCACGCAGGACGATTCGGTTATCAGGGACGGCAGGATCAGTCGGCGGTCCGAGATGTCCACAGACCTCCAGCGACATCGAAAACGGAGCCACAAAAGGCCGCGACCGCAGGACGCCGACTCCCCGTTCTCCGCCTGGCAGACTACTAATGAATGGAGTCATCTTAGAGGCTGTCGCCGATGCCAGTCGCGGTTCAACGCCCCATTTCACGGATGGTTGTTGTTGCAGTCGATACTGTCCCCATTGAATTTCTTCCAGGTCAAACGACTCGAATATATTTTCTCCAAGTTCTACGCTCCAGTCCACGAAGGTACTTGGCGGTGTCAGGCTTTTTTCAGCGATCGTATCGGATAGCGACGTCCAGAGCTCTATTTTTAATGCCGCATCAGACGACGGCAACTGTCTTACCAGCGACGTCAGCACAGTGATGGTATCCTGCGAAACGCTACGGGCGGCGCGGCGAAAGACTTCGCTTTTGACGTCTTTTTCCAGCGAGTTCCCCGTCAGCAAAGACAGCGCCACAGCGCCTGTGTGATCACAGTGAAGCCCGTCCAGAATTCCTGCCACAGCAGTGGCGGAAGCCACAGGTTGCTGTTGCGACTTAAACCAATCAGCCACCTCGGGATCAAGCAATTGATTTCGTAATGCAATTTTCAGGCCGTGCTGTAGATGCACATCATCGCTGCTCACGGTGGTGGCGAGATTGATGACTTCCTTCAGGATTTCAACGTCAGGATGTTGAGCAGCGGCATCTGCGGCGGCACGTTTCACCAAAGCCGAAGGATCGAGAAGGCCACTGCGAATCAGTAGCGTCACGTCGGGGCCTGGCGGCATTTCACTGCAGATTCTCAGGACATGAATGCGACTGCGCTCGGTGCCATTCAGATAGCATTTCCGCAAGTCTGTCGACTGCAGTTGACCGAGTTTGAACAATGACCACAGGATCTGGGGCGTCGCAGGCTGTAGGCTGTCTTTCAGGCTATTTGCCAATTCCGTCGTCAGGGGCTGAGCAGCCTCAGACCCGATCCGATCAACAATCTGATCGGCGGCGTGTTGTCGGACAGGCCTGCGAGCATCGCTCAGGCTCTTCGTCAGTTCCGGCAGACTGGCGGAACTCAGGCGCGGCGTCACTTCGCCGTCGGCCGCGTTGCTCGCCGAATACTGCACTTTCCAGATTCGTCCACGCTCCCGGTCTCTTCCGGGATGATCTAACGGGACTTCGTAATGACCAATGACGCGGTTGTAGAAATCCGCAATGTACATTGCCCCATCCGGGCCAATCTGAATATCGACAGGTCGGAACCACGGGTCTTCGGAGGTCAAAAAGTCTGCTTCTTCCTGCATCCTGACGCTGGATCCTGTCCGCACGATCGAATTTCGATGCACTCGGCACGTCATCACGTTGCCCACGAAAATGTCGTCGCTGTATTCGTCAGGAAACGTTGTTCCCTGATACTGGCAGAGTCCGTCAATCGCGGTTGAGCCGTGCAGATGATCCATGACAGCGGGAACGAATCCCAAACCATCATCGGGCTTACCGAAGCTTTCGTAATAGCCGTTGCGCATCAACAACGTGACAGGCTTGGTGTGGCAATCAGAATTGAACAAATCACCGTTGGCATCAATGGCCATGCCGAAGGGGTTGACCTGGCCATAGGTGAATTGTTCGATGCGGGAACCGTCCAGCCTGATCCGATAAGTATTGCCACTGACCAGAGTCACCTTGTGTCCGTCTTTGCCAGCCACCGTAGACTGGTTATTGAAACCGTGGCAGCAGTACAACCAGCCATCGAAACCGCGCCGAAAGGAATTGTTCATTCCGTGGGTATCGCGCGAGGTATCGAACGGGCCGTACAACACTTCCCGCTTGTCTGCTCGGCCGTCACCATCGGTGTCACGCAGGAAGAGAATGTCAGGAATACTGAAGACGATCGCGCCGTCGCGGTATGGGTAAATACCGATCGGAATGTTCAGGTCATCAGCAAACACGGTGACTTTGTCAGCCGCTCCATCGCCGTTGGTGTCTTCCAGAATTCGGATCGAATCTTTGCCTTCTCCGTCCTTTGCAGGAAACGGGTACTCATTTGATCCCGTCACCCACAGACGCCCATCCGCATCAAAGGCCATGTTAAGTGGCTTTTGCAATTGGGGTTCGCTGGCAAACAGGGTCACCTGAAATCCGTGAGGGACTTTCAACTTCTGCAGCTCATCCTTCGCTGTCAGTGGATCAGACTCTCTGACGGTCGAGCCGAAAATGTTGTCCTGTGGCGCCGCTGTTCCACTGGTCGCGACAGGAAAAAGCAACAGAATGAGTGCGAAATTTATGCGAATCATAGGCGGTGGGTCGTCCGGGCGCGATGCGCAGTACCAATCAGGCAGCCTCGGCAAACCGGGGGTTTTTCCGTCAGAGGCTGATTTAGCGGTTCATATTAACGGAATTTCAAGCACTTTAGCCACTCTCAATGAATGATCGCGGGCCAGATTGTTTCGCGGACGTCGGGTGGTATTATCTCAGATCTCGGTGAAATCACTGGAGTACCGAACTGATGCATGAGGTCGTGCGGGATCTTCCCGAAGACATTCAAAGCCGGCTGACTCAACTGGCAGTACGCATGGGAGTAGGCGAGGAAGACTTGCTGCTGTCATTCCTGCACGATGCGCTGGATGAAACCGAAGCGGTGGCCATGAAGTATGCACAATCAGCGCCACGTCTGCTGTTCCCTGATGATGAGGTATTGGAAGCCGCTCCAGTTATGCCACCCGATACAAATCTGCCGTTCTCATTCATCGATCTGTTTTCCGGGATCGGCGGACTTCGACTGGGACTGGAAGCCGTCGGCGGCCGTTGTGTGTTTTCGTGTGAACGCGACAAATATGCTCAGAAGACCTATGAAAGCTGGCATGGTGAAAACCCTGCCGGCGATGTGACTGAGATCTCAACGAAGGGCATCATCCCGGATCACGATCTGTTAGCAGCGGGTTTTCCGTGTCAGCCGTTTTCCATTGCTGGCGTGTCAAAGAAGAACAGCCTTGGCCGAGCACATGGTTTCAAAGACCGGACGCAGGGCACGTTGTTCTTTCATCTGGCAGAAATCATCGACCGCAAGCAACCGCCGGTTGTGCTGCTGGAAAACGTCAAGAATCTACGCAGTCATGACAAAGGCCAGACCTGGCAAACGATCTCCGGCACGCTGCAGGAACTGGGGTATGCGGTCTTCGATAAGATCATTGATGCCGCCGATTACGTGCCGCAGCATCGCGAACGGGTCTTCATTGTGTGTTTCCGCAAAGACGTCTTCGGCGATGCACCGCATTTTGGTTTTCCGGCAACTCCGGAAGGTCCTAAACCAAAACTGCGTGACATCCTGGACAAAGGTGTCGATGACAAATACACGTTATCCGACAAACTGTGGAATTACCTGCAGGAATACGCAGAAAAACATCGCCGCAAAGGCAACGGATTCGGCTGCAGCATCGCAAAACTAAGCGGCTCCACTCGAACACTCAGCGCACGGTATCATAAGGACGGCTCGGAAATCCTGATTCCTCAACGAGGAAAGAATCCGCGACGACTGACGCCTCGGGAAGCTGGTCGCCTGATGGGCTTTCCTGAAAAACTGCTGGATCCGAAAAACCAGATCGTTTCTGACACGCAGGCCTACCGTCAATTTGGCAACGCCGTCGTCCCGTCCGTTGTGGAGGCAGTCGCCAGACAGATCGTGACAGTGATGCGAGAGGCGGTGGTGTCGACGAGCGGCAACGGTTGCATCCTGAAGGCAAAGAAGAAGCGTCGCCGACGGCCGGAGATGGTCACTGAGCAGCTCGCTCGGCGCAAACCCCGTTAAAATGCGAATTCCCGTTTCACAGTCCAGGTTTCAGAACCTAAGGCTTGAAGGGAAGTCAACCCGCCGAGAAAATGTGCGAGATGTTGATTGGTCCTGTTCCTGATTCT
>CALFOL010000809.1 GCA_937919915.1 uncultured Planctomycetaceae bacterium | reverse complement strand
ACTCACGTTTCAACTAAACAAGGGACGTCCCCAGTGCATTCGCCAGCTGGACGTTCGTCAGTATTTCTGACGACGTCGCGCCGAAACCGTTTGGGCATGGCCTGGGGGCAGGAGACATCAACGGCGACGGCCGCGTCGACATCATCGCTCGCGATGGTTGGTTTGCTCAGCCGGCGCAGGATTCACCGCAGGAAAACTGGACGTTCCACAAAGCCGCCTTCGCACCGGGCGGGGCTGACATGTTTGCGTATGACATCGATGGCGATGGCGACAACGATGTTGTGACCAGCTTGAACGCTCACACGTATGGTCTCGCGTGGTACGAAAACAAGCCGGGTGACGACGGCGTACCGACGTTCGAACAGCGTTTGATCATGGGAGACAAGACGGCAGATAATCCGTACGGTGTTCTGTTTTCGGAACCACACGCGGTGCAGCTGGCGGATATCAACGGTGACGGACTGCAGGATATTGTCACCGGGAAGACGTATTGGTCGCATCACGCCCAAAGTCCCATGTGGGACGCTGGTGCAGTCGTGTACTGGTTCGAATTGCATCGCGAAGAGGACGGCACGGTAGAGTTCGTACCCCACAAGGCAGACGGCGAATCCGGTATTGGTCGCGGTTTGTTTGTCGGTGATATCAACGGTGACAAGCTGGATGACATCGTGACGGGTGGGATGAAAGGCTGCCACGTGTTGACTCATGTGCGGCGAGAAGTCAGCCACGAAGAGTACGAACTCGCTCAACCGACGAAACGTCCGGCGATGGCAGAAGGGTTAGCTCCGGCAGCGGCGGCGGCTCATATGACCGTCCCGCCAGGCTTTAAAGTGCAGCTGGCGGCTGGTGAACCGATGGTGCATCAACCGATCGCGATGTGCTTTGATCACAAAGGGCGACTGTGGGTTGCGGAAGGCCACACGTATCCGCTGCGAGCCAACGATGGTGAAGGCAAAGACCGGATTGTGATCTTCGAAGATACCACCGGCGACGGCCTGTTCGACAAATCGAAGACGTTTATCGAAGGCTTGAATCTGGTCAGTGGCCTGGAAGTTGGGTTCGGCGGAGTTTATGTCGGCGCCGCGCCGTATCTGATGTTCATTCCGGACCGTGACGGTGATGACAAGCCGGATGCTCCGCCGGAACGAGGTCGGCAAACGGCCCAAACTCTGGTGCAGTTTCCGAACGACGTTCCTCCGTCAGCTACTGTGTTGCGAGACGGTTTCGGCTGGCATGATACGCATGAAACAATCAACGGATTTGTGTGGGGGCCGGATGGTTGGTTGTACGGTTGCCATGGTGTCTTTACGCATTCGAAAGTTGGCAAGCCGGGAACTGCGGAAGACCAGCGACAGGGCTTGAACGCCGGAGTCTGGCGGTATCATCCAGTCAAAGACATTTTTGAAGTGTTCGCTCACGGCACCAGTAATCCATGGGGCGTCGACTTCAACGATCACGGTCAGTGCTTTATCACGGCCTGCGTGATTCCTCATCTGTGGCACATGGTTCAGGGAGGACGGTATCATCGACAGGGCGGACAACACTTCAATCCTCACACGTACGACGACATCAAAACCATCGCCGACCACGCGCATTATGTTGGCAATATTCGCGACCATGCCTGGTGGGGGCATGAACCCAAAGCGGCTGGTGGAACGGCGGATGCCGGCGGCGGACACGCTCATGCTGGTGGCATGATCTACCGCGGTGACAACTGGCCGGAGAAGTATCGCAATCAGATTTTCTTCAACAACGTCCATGGCAATCGCATCAACAACGACTTGCTGGAGAAGGTGGAAGGTAAGTCCAGCTATGTGGGACATCACGGCGATGATTTTCTGTTCGCCAACGACCACTATTATCGTGGCATCAACATGCGGTATGGGCCGGATGGCAGCGTGTATGTGATCGACTGGTACGACAGGAATGCCTGCCATCGAACCAACCCGGAGGTCTGGGATCGCAGCAATGGCCGAATCTATCGGATCAGCTATGGAGACTGTCCGCCGGTGAAGGTGGACCTGGAAAACATGACGTCGCTGGAGCTTGTGAAGCTGCTGAATCGCAAAAACGGCTGGTACGGCACAATGGCGCGACGAATTCTTCAGCATCGCGGTGGCAACAAAGAAATCTGGGATGCGATTGACGGACTGATCAACACAGTCGACGGGCGTGAGGGTGTTCGGAGCTGTCTCAATTATCTGTGGGCAATGCACGTGACAGGTGGATTCGGTGGCGAGAATCCGCACGCAGATCTGATCTTAGATTGCCCGTGGGAATATGTCTCTGCGTGGTCGATTCAACTGGAAATGGAAGACGGTCACGCGAGCGACGATACGCTCGACCAGTTCGAAACGTTGGCGAAGGAGTCGCCTTTTGCGACAGACCGATTGTACCTTGCGTCAGCATTGCAGCGTTTGCCGCTTGAGAAACGCTGGACACTCGCCACGGCATTGTCAAACCATGACGAAGACGCTGACGACCACAATATTCCGCTGCTGTTGTGGTATGGCATCGAACCATTGGTTTCGGAAGACACTGCCCGAGCGATGCAGCTGGCGATGAATACAAAGATCCCGCTGTTGCGAAGGTACATTGTTCGTCGAGCTTCTGCGGATAACGCAACGATCGGTCCGGTTGTGGCGGCGTTGACTTCTTCGGCGGCTGCAGATCTACAGGACGAAGTCCTCACCGAAATGCTGACGGCGTTCGAAGGTCGCGTCGGCATACCGATGCCGGACACATGGAAAGCCGCGTACGACAAACTGGCTGCCAGTGATCAGCAGGACATTCGCGACAAAGCCGATCAGCTGGCCATTCTATTTGGCGACCAGCGCGTGTTCCCGCGGATGCGCGACTTGCTGGCTAACACAAACGAAGACGTCAAACGTCGGCGGCAGGCGTTGGATGTGCTGGTTCGAGGACAGGATAAGGCGTCTGCCGCGGTATTGCTGAACGAATCGGTGCTGGGCAACGAGCAACTTCAGGGGCCAGCTGTCCGAGCTTTGGCGACGATCGGAAACGACGATGCTCCTGGTCGGCTGCTGGGGAACTACCCGTCATTTCCCGCGGAAGTTCGCAGCGACATCGTCAGTACCCTGGTGTCTCGCCCAACATGGACCGCAGATTTGCTGCAGGCGATTGCAGCGAAGGCCGTACCGGTCGACGATCTGCATGCGTATCACGTACGACAGGTGTTGGCGTTCAAGAATCCATCGCTGAATGATCTCCTGACGAAGCACTGGGGCAAAGTGTCGGAATCCAGCGCGGATCGCAAACAACAAGTGGCGAAGTGGAAGACGGAACTCACGCCTGCCATGCTCAAGGATGCTCATACAGGAAATGGCCGGCGAGTCTACCTGAAAACGTGTCAGAATTGTCATCGACTGTTTGGGACCGGCGGAGAAATCGGACCTGACCTGACAGGTTCGAACCGCGCGAATCTGGATTACATTCTGGAGAATATTCTCGACCCAAGCTCCGTTGTGGGCCGCAATTATCAGATGACTGTCGTCGGCCTGGAAAACGGGCGAGTCGTCAGCGGTCTACTGAAGAAAGAAACGGACAGCGCATTGACGATTCAGACGATCAATGACGTCGTCGTGGTTGCGAAGAGCGAAATCGAAGACCGCACGCTCAGCACGGTGTCGATGATGCCGGAACGTCAGCTGGACGCTTTGTCGAAAGCTGATGCTCGAGATCTGATCGCCTATCTGGGCAGCCCGAATCAGGTGACGTTGTCGGGGCCGCCCGTGCCCGTCGATCCGAAGACAGGCAAAGTGCCGAATGCGTTTGAAGCGGAGAGCATGAAGATCGTCGAGAAGACGGACGGAAATGCTCGCAGCCAGGGTATGGAGGGATTTTCTAAAGGACGCTGGAGCGGCAAAGATCAGATCTGGTGGACGGGTGCGAAACCCGGCAGCCGCCTGGCCTTTGAACTGACTGTAGAAGCAGATGGCAACTACACCATCGAAACCGCATTCACGATGGCGCGGGATTACGGCATCATCCAGCTATCCATTGATGACCAGATGTTTGATGCAGGCCTGGATTGCTACAACGATCCCGATGTGATCTCCACGGGCGCCCTGTCTTATCCGCCGATCACGCTGAAGAAGGGCGTTCATCGCTTCAACATCGAAATCAGCGGTAAGAATCCGAAAGCTGTGGCGGGTTACATGGTCGGCGTGGACTATGTGCGGCTGACCGTGGCGAAGTAACTTACGCCTCGATCACTGGAGTGCAGGCTTTTGGGGCCGATATTCGGAAACAGGCGGACGCCGACTTGTGGTCGCGGGGCACGCCTTTCGATCGAAACGCGTGCCCCGCGACCACAAGTCAGCGTAATACGCTGTCGTTCTCGCATTACCTCTTACCAGCCAGACCAAATAGCCAGAAGCGAACGGAAAACCACACACAGAAACCGATTCCCCATATAGCCAGTGCGTCTACTCTCCCTTCGTTGAGTCTGAGCGGTCGCTGTGTCGGGCGTCGCGACGCCCTTCTGCCGGTTCGGATCCCGGCCGACCTGAATGTTCGTCGATTTGGTCCGGATAGCACGTCAGAGCCTCCTCAGGATTGCCCCACGTGCCAAAGAACCAGGTCTTCCCCTTGATTTTCTTTGCCCATTGTCCGTTGCGGTGAACAGACAACGGGAATTCCGTACAGGGTTTCTGCGGCTTCTGTTTGCCGCCTTCGGTTTTCGTTGCCATACTACCGCACCTCTGAGTGTTGTGACCGTGTTACAAAAGTCGGTTTCAAGATCACTGACGGGCGTCGTTAAATTGTTACCGGTGTTCAGTGGTATGGAAACTCAGTGTTTTTAGACAAGC
>CALFOL010000808.1 GCA_937919915.1 uncultured Planctomycetaceae bacterium | reverse complement strand
GTTGTGGCAATGGGCAAGTCGATTCTGAATCGCACCAATCCCGTCGACATTGGTTCACTGTGTTTGCAACACGGTGGAGGCGGGCATGCCGCAGCGGGCACCTGTCAGATTCCGGCATCTGATGCGGACGAGCTGGTACCCGCTATTGTGGCGTACCTCGATCAGTCGATTGAGCCGATTGGCGCATTGACGACTGCGTGATCAATTGAGGCAGTGCCTCTGACCATGCCAGCTTCCGCTCGGGAACGCTACGCTGTCGCTCTGAAAACCTGATTCAACAAAAACAGGTGTCACTCAATAAGTGGAGCTATTGGCGAACTGGTATTGTTGCCCGTTCGCCGTGTTTAGGCGAACAGGTATCCCATACCGACTGGTTTCTTTGTGTCATGTCACCGGGAAGCCTGTCGACTATGCACCGAACTTGCGGATCTCGCGTTGGCGCAGTTCTTTAGGACGATAGGCTTCAAAGCCATCGACACGGTATTCCGGGAGAACGGTGTTGATTCGCATTTCGATGTTGGTCAATTCGCCGCCCTGGTCCAGTCGAACAAACGTGATCGCGCGGCCGTTTTCGGCAGACGACAGGCGTCCCGCTCGACCGACACGATGGACATAGTCGTCGCAATACTCAGGGATGTCGTAGTTGATGATGTGCGAAATTCCACTGATGTCGATACCACGGCCGACGACATCTGTCGCGATCAGCAGTCTCAGTTTGCCAGCTCGCAGATCCTTGATCACACGGTCCCGTTTCCCCTGAGGCAGGTCGCCGTGAATCGCTGCAATGCGATCGGATTTCAAACGCCGTGAAAAGACTTCGAGCAGCTTGTCGGCACCGCGCTTGGTGCGCGTGAACACGATTGCCTGAGCGGGTTTTTCCTGTGCGATGACCCGTAACAGCAGTGACCGTTTGCGATCCTCATCGACCGTCACGTAATACTGTTCGATCGTATCGACAACCATGTTGGCCTCGGACAGATCTACCATGTCCGGATTCGTCATGTATTTTTGAGCAAGGCGCTCAACAACATCCGGCATTGTCGCTGACAGCAGCAGCGTTTGGCGTTTGGACGGGCACTGCTTAATGATGCGTTCAATGTCCGGGCGGAAACCGATGTCCAGCATCCGATCGGCTTCGTCGAGCACCAGGACTTTCAGTTTGTCCAGCACAAGATTGCCGCGACGCAACAGGTCGATGATTCGCCCCGGTGTTCCAATAACGACCATCGCGCCGTTGGCGATGTCCTGAATCTGTTTGTGGATCGGTCGACCTCCCACACCCAGTGCCAGGCGAAGTCGTCCGCCGCAAAGCTTCTTTGATTCAACCAACAGCTGTTCGCTGAGTTCTCTGGTTGGAGCCAGAACCAGAATCTGCACAGCGGGAGTTGTCAGATCGACATTTTCCATCGATGGCAGCATGAACGCGGCGGTCTTGCCAGTGCCTGTTCGCGCCTGTCCAATGCAGTCGCGCCCAGTCAGGGCGATGGGAATAAATTTAGCCTGAATGGGGCTCGGTGTTTCGTAGCCATTTTTTGCCAGTGTGGCCAGGGTGCGTTCCTGGAGGCCGAGTTTGCGAAATGTGGTATCAGATAAAACTTGCAAGAGCGCGTCCAAGTTAGGAGCCGATGGGAGCCAGGCGAAGAAGTCCGCTGGCTCATAACGCCGAGTTTCGGTGGCAGCAGGACCTGCAGCGATTGCAGGTTAGGGATGCTTAGGCGAGCGTTTCCCAGCTAACCGAACAAGGGTGGAGGGAACGACAAAAGACCGTTCCGACGTGGCCGGTATTCTATCACCCGTTTTTTCAGCGGTCAATCACCACTTTGCAAGGGGAGCTGTTTGGCTGCCATTCCGCGTTTCAGCACGGATTTCCTGGCGTTCCTGGGTTACTTTCCGCACTGACAAGTCCGGAAACATTGGGATAATCGACACGATGGGCTGAGTCGTGACGGATGTTCGGCTGTGGTCGCTGTCTGAGCTTGTTTAGAGCGATGTGCTGCCAGGATACTTATCAGTGTGTTACGAATCAGGATCTCAACGCACAACACGATTCATGTCCCGAGATTCCGCAAAATCTCCTTACCACTGCAGCTTTTGCCGCGAACGTTTGACGCCACTTCCGCTGGAAGGGTCTGACTATCTGCGTGCGCTGGTTTTAGTGCGTCCGTTTCAGTGCCCTCATTGTTTCGCATGCGTTGATCGTCCGTTTGCCTGGATCGCTCGTATTCCGCTGATTGGCTGGATCGCCAAAGGTTCTGTGTTCTCAAGGTTCTCAAAGCCGAAGTCCGGTGTGTTACCGACCAGGGAAGGTGATTCGGTGGGCGCTGTCACCAAAGGGTTCGCGAGATTCGGGCGATGGGTGATTCACTGCGAACGGCAGGTTGGGCGATTCTTTCGCGCAATTGCCCGCGGGATCTGGGCGCTTTTGTGGTTCATTCCCGGACTGTTCTTTGGCAACCGCAAAGGCCGCTCAACAAAAAGCAAATTCCTGAAGCCACGACGCTGATTCGAATTGTCGGTCGCCGCCGTCTATTCACGATTCAGCGTTTCGTCCATGTTCAACAACATCAGGCAGGCAGATGTCCACGCTGCGTGAGTTGACCGGTCCAGCATTGGGGCAGAAACAGAATCACCCACCGTCAGTAGTTCTTCCGCTGCCGTCGCATTTTCCTGGAATTCTTTCGTACTCCTCTGCAGCCCGTCTTTTAACACACTGGCCTCCTGCGGTGACGGACGTCGTCCGACTGTGCACAGAAACGCACGCTCAATGCGATCCTCAATAGTTGGCAAGGCTGGGTCAGTGAGAAGATTCTCAGCCAGTGTGCGGGCAGCTTCCACATATGCGGTTTCGTTGAATGTCAATAGTGCGTGTAGTGGCGTGTTAGTTCGCAGCATCTTCACTGTGCATGACTGACGCGAGGCATTGTCAAAGAACATTGTTGGCGCGATGATGCGGCGCCAAAAAATGTACAGACTGCGACGATACAGGTTTTCACCAGAATCCTGCGTGTATTTTTTGTTGCCGAAGGTCGCTTCTTCCCAGACGCCTGCCGGTTGATACGTGTTCACAGGCGGGCCACCGATCCGGGAATTCAGCAAACCGGAAATCGCCAGTGCCTGGTCTCGCAACATCCACGACGGAAGCCGGAATCGAGATGCTCGAGCCAGCAACCGATTGTCCGGGTCGACGTCAGACAGTCTTAGTGCCTGCCCGTCAACTGGAGCGACCGCTTCGCGATTTGCTGACGACTGTTGGTACGTATGACTCATCAGAATCGTTCTGATCAATCGCTTGACGTCCCAGCCGTTGTCCCGGAAGTCGGCTGCTAACCAGTCCAGTAGATCTTTGTGTTCCGGGTATTCCGCCTGGACGCCGAAGTCTTCCGTTGTTTTGACCAGTCCTGGACCGAAGAACGTCTGCCAGATTCGATTTACCGTGACCCGTGCCGTCAACGGATGTTCGTCCGCCACCAGCCATCGAGCGAGGTCCAGGCGATTTCCTCGATCACCGGCAGCCAACATTTCTGGCAGACTGACGGGCGTTGTCGCAGTGACTTCGCGGTCCGTGATGTCATTGTACAGGCCTCTGTTCAGCACGAACGTGGGACGCCATGCTGCCTGGTCTTCCATCACCATCACTTTCGGCGTGGCCTTGTTGATCGCAGTGCTTTGGTTTGTCAGTGATGTTCGAGCGTTGAGCAATTTTGCATATTCACCGTCCAGCTTCAGGAAGTGTTCATGAATCATCTTTGCTTGATCGTTGGATCTCTTTTCCGGAGTGACCTGCAGCGCGGTCAGTACATCTTCATTCTGCGAGGCCAGTTGCGGCTGCGATGCCGCGGTGGCTGCGATACGAAATCGTCCCAGATTGTGAAACGCGTGGGCGGAATCATGTCTCAGCACGACGCGAAGGTGTTCTCCTGGCTGTGCGTCGACAGGCTCCGCGAATCGAAACACGGCTGCGTGGGACTGATCGATCGGTTTCCCGTTGTACACGGCCCACCCGGTCTGACTGTTTCCGTCGTATGCAGCGGTGATAGTCAGGTTACCCTGTTCGAAAGTTGCTTCCGCAGTGTTGATCTTTAGGAGAGTGGCGCCTTCTGCGCGAACCATCGCGAATTCGATTTCCGTCAAGACAAAGTTACCGCTGTCAGAACGAGCCAGTCCGCCTTTCGTCATGGATTCGTGCTGCAGCGCTTCGAGTCGGACGCCGGTCAATTGTCCTGGCGATAGAGGATACTCGATCGTATAGGTGTCGTTGGGGGCGTTGTCGCCGCCAACAAGTACGGAATCGTCATCGAGTAGCGACAACGCCTGGTGTTGAGCCTGCAGCGATGTCGGCTGAAGGTTCTTCCATTCGGAAAGCGATCGCTTGGCCAGCGCCGTTTCCTCCCATGCCGTTTGTTGTGGCTCCAACAGCTTCACACGTTCTGCCATCGCTGTTTTTGTGACGTTCAGTTGCTGATCAATCTGCGCCAATTGCTGCTGCTGCTCTGCGCTGGCTGCGGGCAACACTGGTGCGGTTTGGGGATCCCCACCGCCCCCGGTGACTGCTGTTTGGTTGAAGAACGCAAAGAATTGGTAGTACTCGTTCTGTGTCAACGGGTCGTATTTGTGATCGTGACAGCGGCAGCAGTTCAGCGTCAGTCCGAGCCAGACAGTGCCCATGGTTTCGGACATGTCCATGACGTAGTCGACGCGGTTTTCTTCAGCAATTCGGCCTCCTTCTCCGTTGATCATATGGTTGCGGCAGAAGCCAGTCGCAAGTTTTTGTTCGGTTGTCGCCTGTGGCAATAAGTCGCCAGCCAGTTGCAATGTGGTAAATTGATCGAAC
>CALFOL010000807.1 GCA_937919915.1 uncultured Planctomycetaceae bacterium | reverse complement strand
CCATCAATTGATTCATTAGGGAAGGCTTTCAGCACATAGAATCCGGTAGAGTCAGTAATTTTACAACAGGTGGCGACGTTACGTTCGTTTGAACGGTCGGCAAAGTAGATACCGACTTCAGTCAGGCACGATTGTTAGGTCATGGTTGCAGTGTGGCTTTCCGGTGTCAAAGAAAGCAAGACTGCTGCAACGTCTGTTGATTGCGCGCTTAAGCCATATTCGAAGACCATCGATTTATGACGGACTTTTTTCCTGAAAAACTGTCTGCGATTGAACAGTATCTGTTCGTCGAGAATCGAGCTTCGTTTCCACTCGACTTCTACATGCATCTGACATTCGATGCTGAGATCGACACTACTCGGCTACAAGCGGCTTTCCTGTCAGCCGCAGATCACCATCCGCTGCTTAGAGCAATTGTCACACGAAACGGACGTCATTACGAATGGCAGAAGTGTGATGTGGAACCGACCTTTCAGGTGCACACAGCATCCGCGACGGCTCCACGCAACCCCATCGATCTTGGAAGCGAACCTGGAGTCCGCTTAATTGTGGTGCCGCGGTCTGGATGCCATGAGCTTGTCTTTCAGTTTCAACACACTGCGACAGATGGCCTGGGGGCCATGGGGTTCATCAGTGACGTTTTTCTGGAATACGCTCGCCACAGCAACCCGGCACTACCGGAGATTAATCGAGATGCCACATTGCTGGCCAAACGACATCTTTGTGGTTTTTTCAAAGACACGTTGGCCAGTCGTATCCGGAAGTACATCAGAGCGGCCTCACTGACGCGTCAGTTCTTCACGAATCGAGTTTTTCCGATGGTTCCGCAGTCGGAAGAACTGGGCCAGCAGCGCATTGCTGAAGACTACGTCGGCCATCACTCGCACACGTTTGACAAAGAAGAATCTGACGCATTGCGGCGGTTTGCCAGGCAACGGGGTGTTTCACTCAATTCACTGCTGACGCGTGATGCGTTTATCGCGATTGATAAGATTCGGAAGTCTGCGCGTGGGTACACACCGGACGACCACATTCGAATCGCGATACCGGGCAATCAACGCAGTTCTCGCAGCAATGCCCGCTGTCCGGCAGCCAATTTTTTCAGCATGATTTTTCCCTCAAGAACCGGACTCCAAATGCGCGATCAAGATCGTCAGTTGCGTTCGGTGCACGAAGAAATTCGTGAAGGAAGAACGGGCTATCATTTTGCGGTGTTCATTTTTTGCCTGAAGCTACTTCGACTGATCCCCGGCGGCATCGAAAGAAACGTGAAGGCTGACAAGTGCCTGACAACTCTGCTCCTGACGAATTTCGGCGATGCCGTTAGTGAACGCTGGAATTACCACCGGGACTCTCGAATTCAACTGGGCGGCGCTGTCGTACAAGCCATTGATGTTGTCGCACCGATGCGGCCGTTTCAGTCGATAGCGGTCGCCACGATCGAACATGCCGGCGAGCAAACGGTTACACTTTCGTACGACCCGCGGGTTCACAGTGACGCTGAGTCGGCTGATATTCTTCAACGCTATGTACGGCAGATCCGCCGAAGCGTGTGTTCGGAACCAGTGACCTCCTAATTTGGGCAGACGCTAAATCGAAGATTCTACAGTCGCGCAACTGGATCGCTGTAATACAAACTTCGACCGCAACATCGACATCAAACGAACCCGCGAAAACTCAACAAATTTACGGCGAAACGCGAGTCTGCCAGCAAAGTAGAGGAATGATAATTTATAATGTATCTCCCTGTCCTTACTTTGTCTTCCTTTTGGTCTCAGAAACTCGACGACGAGTGTTTGGTGGAACTTCCGTTGCCGGCCATTGGCTTCAACCGCTGCGCTATGGGAAGATTGCCACAGACGGTCGAGGTTTTAAGCAAAAAACTTGTGTAAGCACCCGCTCACAAATAATCGCACATAATGAATGACCACCCCGTGCTTCAGGTAAGGATGATCAGAAGGTTCTTATGTGCGAAAACATATAAGCGACTGCTTAGTAGCGTGGGGTGTACAGGTGACGGTCGAGTCTATGCCGTGATCAAATGTACACTCGGTGATTCCGAGGCTCCCCGTGCTTCGGGATTTTGGGTTTCCGGATTTGACGGGCCGGTTTCTTAAAAACATGTCAGAACCGCAATGCTACCAGTTGCGTCTTTCGCCCTAGGCGGGTCATTATGCCGGTGAACGGGGGACGTGATCTCACTTTGTCCGTGTAGGTCGCTTGAATTCCCGGGGGAGATCGATTTGGATGTCGGACCACAATGTTGAGACTACCGGCGAGGTGTCGTTAACTAACGCTCAGTTCTGGAGTCTGTATCTAGCTGAACACCAGCAACTCGCCAACTGCTGGCTGCATGTATTAGGAACCATCGCTTCATGGCTGGTCATTGCGGTCGCCATTGTGTGGCAATGGTGGTGGCTGTTGATCTTGGTTCCACTTGTTGGCTACGGTCCAGCTTGGCTGGGACATTTGTTCGTGGAGGGCAACCGACCATTATCGATCCGATATCCCGTACGTTCATTGATGGCTGATTACCGGTTGACGTGGCAAATGCTGACGGGCGGACGTCGAGGTGGCGTCACGAGTGAGTTGCGAGTGAATGCCGACGACGACGTGCAATCCAGCAATGCAAATCGAGAGCCCGACGCATGAGTTCTGAGATCCAGCCCCCGCAGACTGTACTCCCTCTGGCACTGACCGCTTTTGAGCAGTTAATGTTAGCTGATGATCGTCGTGCGTACCCGATGACGTTCTTTATTCAGATTAGCGTTACGGGTGATCTTCAACGAGCAGAATTCGAATCTGCCAGTGTTGCCGCCATAAGACGTCACCCTCTACTTTGTGCAATTGTGCGTTGGCGGTTTCTAAAGCCACAGTGGGTCGCTGCAAGTGCCCCTATCGTTGTGGAATGGTGCAAGGATACGCTACCGACGCCGTCGTTGGAGGAACGTTATCTCGATTTAC
Source organism: uncultured Planctomycetaceae bacterium (assembly GCA_937919915.1). Lineage (GTDB taxonomy): Bacteria > Planctomycetota > Planctomycetia > Planctomycetales > Planctomycetaceae > Fuerstiella. The sequence continues at coordinate 2,379 of CALFOL010000807.1, read as the reverse complement.
GGACGCAACCCGGGCTGCGCATTTCCGTTAGCCACACGCGCGACGGCTCGAAAATTCTGTTTATGTTTCATCACGCTGCCACAGACGGCATCGGTGCCATTCAGTTCATTGGAGACGTGCTCGCGGAATACGGTATCGCGACGGCTACAACGGATGACGAACGACCGCATCTTAGTCCCGTCGATCCGAAGTGTCTGCTACGTCGCGGTGAACCCTGGGAATCCGGAAAACAACCACCGCGATTGTTGAGAACCTGGTTTTCCCGAGCGGTGGAAATCCTGGGAGTGCATCCGTCGGGAATGCTCAAACGATCACATGTCCCGGACAGTCAACGCCAGGGGCGTCCATTGTTCTTGACGCGATTTCTTGAACGCTCGGATCTAAAAGCCGTTAACAAGGAAGCAACACGGCGCGGTGTCACTTCCAACGAACTGTTGGCAATGGCGATGTATGAATCACTTTACCAATGGAACCAGCACGACGGACGTGATGCGTCTAAAGACGTGTTTCGCATCGGTATGCCGGCGTCCGTTCGAACTCCCATTCACGACAATTGTCCCGCAGCCAATATTGTCAGCTACATTCTACTGACGCGGCGCGGTCATGAAATCGAAGATCCGAAGTCGATGCTGAACTATATTGCGTCTGAATCGCGTCAGGTGCTGAACGGACGTGAGACTGGTATTATCCTGTTATCAATCAAGCTCGCGTGTTGGTTCCCTGGACTATTACGAATCCTGACGCGATTACCCGTCCGGTTGGTGACAACCGTGTTGGCCAACGTGGGTGAAGTCAAGCGGCAACTGCGCAATCGTTTTCCGCTGCGCCGAGGTAAGTGCGTAGCAGGAAACGTGGAACTCGACTGCCTACAAGGAGCCGCACCGGTTCGCCCCGGTACACATGTCGCCACGTCGGTCGGAAAATACGCCGGTCGGCTGATTATCAACCCGAACTGCGATCCCCAGTTCTTCACCGCTGAGGAAGCGGAAATCTTCACCGACAGATTCATGCAAAACGTCAGGCAGTTATCCTGCTCCGCTAAGAATCCCGCTAAAAAACTAACAGATTCCGAACCCACTTTCGCCGTCACAGAGTCGGAATCGATATGATATTTCACCATCACTTTCAGTAATCTTCGACGTCATGAGTGCCACAACGCCAATAAGTTCTCCCGATAACATTCAGCATGAATCGCAACTGGTCTTCTGGCTGCGGTTTCTGGCGTTTCCGGCCCTGGCAATTCTGCTATACCCGCCGTTTGTGATGGGGTACGGCGGAAGCAGTCCCTTTGTTCGCATGGCTTGGGTCATTTTGCTGACGTATTGCTGGTTCTGTGTGGGCGGTGCGTTTCATGAGTCGACACACGAGACATTGTTCAAGAGTCCCCGCGCCAATCGCTGGGTCGGTCGCCTGATCGGCTTAATGATTGCCATTCCGTATACGGTCTATCGTGAGACACATCGACGACATCATGCCTGCCTGAATACGGCAGGAGATTATGAACTGTGGCCTTACAGCGACCCAACGACATCGCTGGGTTTTCGACGTGTCTTTGTTTGGTTTGATCTGATCTTCGGAATCGTCACGGCTCCGCACATCTATGGCCGGATCTACTTTTCGAAAGATCCAAAGCTAAAGCCGGAAGCTCGCCGCGCAATTTTCTTTGAGTACATTGCGACCGCAATCTTTGGGGCAAGCATCGTGTTGGGGTTGGCAACGTTCGGAAATGCAAACGGATTCGATTGGTCGCAGTTCGATCCGGTTTGGTTGCTGCCCATGTTGTTATCGCCCGTGGTCAACACGATTCGCAAGTTCGTCGAACATCTTGGACTGTGCAGCGAAGAACCACTGATGGGAACGCGCACGATCGTCGGCGGTAGCCTGTTATCTCGCGCACTGCGTTTTCTGAATTTTGACATCGCCGTTCATGGGCCGCATCACCGCTATCCAAAAGCACGGCACTTCGAGCTGGCTCCCCGGCTGCAAGAGTACCTACAACAAAACCCGGACCAGGAAGTCCCGGTTTTCCGCAGTTACTCCTCCGCCGTGTGGGACACGCTGCCCTATCTGTGGAAGAACCCAGCAACCGGGAAGGGTGCGGCGTAAAAGAAGTCACAAAGGAAGTCACAAAGGGGCAGGCATAAAAAGAGTCACAAAGGGGAAGAGTCACAAAGGGACAGGCATAATATGTCGATTCTCCGGCAGATTTCGCTTGCATGCAGCGTGCTGCTTTGTGTTTTTGTGGTTGCGTTTGATTCTTTGACGGGAGGTTTGTTGTGCCGAGACTTGCTCGTGGTGAGTATTTGAATCCTGGTGAGATTCAGATTGTGCATGCGTGTCAGCGGTGTGTTCGTCGGGCGTTTTTGTGCGGGACGGATG
>CALFOL010000806.1 GCA_937919915.1 uncultured Planctomycetaceae bacterium | reverse complement strand
GGCAGCCACGACCAGACACCAACAACTTCGATTCCACGGTAGTCGCGGTATCCATCGATATCGCTGCCATCCAGACCGGACACCGCTGCCGTGACAGCCCGCGTCAACGGCCATTCGCCGCGGTCGAGTTTTGAGACGAAGCCATCCAGCAAATTACCACCCGGATCGGCGACACGGACAACCTGTGCCGAGAAAGCGTCCGGAGAATTCGGCACCAGTCCAACTTGCCTTAATTGCTTCAGAAAACGACTCTCTGAAATTAAATAGCCGTCATCCGCAAACGCATAGACCTCACCGCTGACGCCAAATTCTGCCGCTTGCAACATGTCTTCAAATCGCTGCTGACGAGACCTGTGCGACATCAGGATGGCCGCTACTGGTCGTTTGTCATGCTTGTTGTAAACGGGCGCAATCAGCGCCAGATTGCCTTTGGATGTTTCTCCGGTGAGTTCGAAGCCCTGGGTAATGAACCCGGCACGTGATGGCATCCACAACACCGTCTCGCCTTGAAAGACGCGAGCCAACAGGCTGGCGCCGTACTCGGTGGTCCCATTTCCGATCAGCGACAAACCTTCAGCGCTGGAATCCGCTACCAGCGTTCCTTCGCGATTCCAAACGGCGTAACTGAATTTTCCGGAGGCCACAGTCACGGTATCCAGGGTTTTGCTGAGCTGCCGGGCAGATGGTGAACTCCTTAACGCCTCGGTGGAAGATTCCCCCTCGTGTGAGACTCGATTCAGATCGTCTATCGCTTCCACAACACCGGGCAATCGAGCCCATGATGCAATCAGCTCTTCTTCGGTTTCCAGCCAGTTTTCCAACGCACGAATCTGATGGTCGAGCATTTCGCGCATCGCAATTTGCAGCGAATTAGCGAGAGAGTTCTGAATGGCGGCATGCAGCCACCAACCCAACATGATGAGCAGCAACAGCCCGACACCGCCTCCGCCCAGCAGCAATCGGCGTTGTCTGCTGAGACGCGGCAGCGACTGTGAGTGTCGACGCAGCATTCCGATCGCCGGGTCCCTCACCGGCTCAGCAAGTGTCTTTTCGAATCGCCGAGTTCTGTTGCGATCAGGTTTGGCAGCGAGCTCTTTTGTGTCCATCTGCCGCTTTTCCTGTTCGGAAACCTCCTTTTCGGATTCCAGCAGCAGAGTATTTGGATGATGGTGCTTCAACAGTCGCTCGACAGCAGCCCTCTGATCAGCATCGTCCCGACATTCACGCTGCAGATAAGCAACCCGGTTCTCAGGCGACAACTCCACGACCTGTTGAAACACTTCGCGAACGCGATCATGATCAGTAGCCGCCATCTACTCCTCACTCAGCTCAGCACGCAGCCAGGCACGGATCATCGTCCACTCAGCTTCGACCCAGCGTTTGGGTTTGCCCATTTCGTCGGCCACTTCTGAGACTGTCATTCCGCCGAAAAACCGCATCTCAACAATCTGAGCCTGCGCGGGACTCACTTCTTCGAGTCTGATCAAAGCCTCTTCGACAGCCAGCACGTGACAATCATCTTCACGAGTCAGCAGGCCTTCTTCGAGAGAAAGTGTCAAGGCATCACCACCACGTTTGGCCGTGCGGTTATGGCGAGCACGATCAATCAGCAACTGCCGCATGACTCGAGCGCCGAGGGCAAAAAAGTGAGTGCGGCTTTTCCAGGTAACCTGCTGATGATCAATTAGCTTCAGGTAGGCCTCATGGACAAGTTCTGTCGTGGAAATCTGTCGGGCCAGCGGGTTCGACCAGAGTTGCCGATGCGCTATCGCATGTAGCTCTCCGTACACGATCGGGAACAATTCCTCGACTGCAGTAAAGTCTCCATCCTGTGCAGATAGCAGCATTTGTGTTGGAGAGCCCTCTGTCACTGCTCCGAATCCTTCAATGTTCTCCGATCGGCCCAAGCATCCAGTATGTTCCCTTACAGGTAGTGTTTCAACCAGGGAATACCCGCTCAAATCACACCAATAGCGGAATTCCGGAAAATCACTGCGGGATTCGTCAGCTGATTTCGTGTTATTGGAGGGGGTAACACCGTGACAATGTTGATTTCGAGAGACACGTTCTGTCGAAATCGCAAGACATTGTGAAGATGTCGCATCATTGAATTGCCACCCACTCCAGCAACCTCACGTACGGCTGGCCCGCTGTTGCGTCGGGCCAGGGCAAACGTCAATCGCTTGCCCTGGCCCCCTTTTTTGTTTGCAGAAACGCGAAACAGCCCAGCTTTGATGCTGTCAGGACATCAATGAGACCGTCCTGATTCACATCGACTACAGCAATCTGAACCCCGATCCCGGACGAATCATCGATTCTGTGCGGGATGTATTTGATGCTCCCATCATTGCCGCGGACTAGCTGAAACCAATACACAACAGGCGCGGCATTGGGTTCGATGTCACCATCCGGACCATGAGCCCACATGCGTTTACCTGTGATGATGTCCGGCAATCCGTCCGCGTTGATGTCCGCATGCTCCAATGCGTGTGGTTGAGTAAACGCAGCTCCGAGTTCTGCTTCGCGCGAATGATCGCCGATGATCGGTTGTTCGACGAATTCATGTCCCGCCGTGCCGCTTAGCTGCTCGTACCAGGCAACACCCCAGCCGTGTGAATCGATGGCGGAAATCACGTCCTGATCGCCGTCGGCATCGATGTCGTACGCAAACATCTGCGCGCCACCTCGCCCCTTGGAAAATTTGCCGCGATGAAACTTCCATTCGCCGGCAATGCTTTGGGGCGGCTGTTCGTACCAACCATCGTTGATAATGATGTCCAGGCGTTTGTCGCCATTGACATCTCCGACGCCTTCGCCGTGGTAGAATTGTGGCCAGTCCTCGTTCGGGCCGATGGCGGTGAACTTCCACGGCTCGTACGGTTGCTGTGGGTCGGGAGCAATCCAGCCCCAGCAACCTTCCCAGTGACAAATCAACTGCGGCACGCCGTCACCGTCTACATCGACCAGCGTTGGCGATTCGCCCCGGACACGTTCGAAGACTAAGTGGCTCTTCCAGAGCTCGTCGGTTGCGCCGGGGTTCTCGTACCATTTCGCTTCGTGCTTGTGCACACGTCCCAGCACAAGCACGTCCGGCCGGCCATCTGCGTTAAAGTCGTACACAAAACTGAACATGCTGTTGCTGGGACTGGGTTTCGGATCCAGCGGCACAGGTTCGTAAATCTCGTGAGCCATCCTGAATGCCGGCCCCTCGTACCAAAACGGTCCGGCAACGATGTCAACATGCCCATCAGAATTGATGTCCCCAGTGGTAATGCCGTCGCAATAGTAGCGTTCTGTCAGCACTTTCTTTTCGAATGATACCGTCGGCTGAAACGACGCCAGCAACAACATGACGCTGTACAGAGGAAGCATGGCCATACCGGTAGTCCAGACTGAAGAGGTGGTTAAAGTCGAAAAGATGGAATACAGGTTACACAGATTTCGTTGAACTCAAAGCGGAAGCCTCACCGCTCAGGCGACAACCCATTTGCGCCGAAAAATGCCAATGGATCAATATTCCTGGAATTCCTGTTGACACACTTCCCTATAATTATACTATTGTATTAATACACTAAACGCGAGGTGCAAGATGCAGATTCGAATATCTCAGGAAGACGGCACGCCGATCTACCAGCAACTGCTGAACCAGATCAAGCTGCTGATCTCTTCCGGACGACTCAGCGACGGCGAACAACTGCCCGCGGTCAGGAAGCTGGCCGAGCAGCTGATTGTGAACCCGAACACGGTGGCTCGTGCCTATCGGGAACTGGAGGCGGCAGGCGTTGTCGTATCCAAACGCGGTTCGGGCGTCTTCGTCTCAGGCACCGGATCACCGCTGTCCCGACGGGAAAAGAATCGGCTGCTGAATGAACGCATTGATGCATTGCTGACAGAAGCTGTCCAGCTGGGCTTTGATCTGGAAAACGTCGCTGAACTAGTCCAGCAACGAAGTCTGCGTTTCGAAAAGGGGAAAGACAATGACTGAATTCGTCATTCAGGTTCAATCACTGAGCCGAGCGTTCGGCGCAAAACAGGCTCTCAATAATATCTCGCTGTCGATCCCCAAGGGCACTGTCTTGG
>CALFOL010000805.1 GCA_937919915.1 uncultured Planctomycetaceae bacterium | reverse complement strand
GGCGGATTCTCGGATCAGTCGGAGACCGTTTTCAGCGGCGGCAATTTCCATTGCCATCATGAGTGCGTTTGGCCTTGCCGGTCAGTTGCAGATCTTCGGACATTTTCGTTCGCAGCGGTCCGGTAAAGAATGTCGATTCAGCCATCAGCATGTCTCCTGTTGAGAGTGAAAAGAAAAGTCAACAGAAGAACATTCCCCATTAAGTGACCGAACGCTAAACTATTCCTGATACACTACCGCCGCGATAGCGGCTTACTTGAACAATCCGATGCAACCGAGCGGCGAAGTCGGGCGTTTCGAAGTGGATGATCAACCGTCGCCGCCGGCTGATCGGTAACGTTACCCAGCAACTGCAACGCATCATGTCCCATGAATCCGGTAGTGCAGCGTTCCCAAGCCGTCAGGACTTTGATCCAACTGGCGACTGCCTAGACGCAAATCATGCGTGGGAAATGTTCGGCGGGTTGACGATCGATCAAGCGAGCTTAAAGTTCCTTGAGCACCCGCAATACTATCAGGAAGATTTCATGTTTATGGGTGGAGTTGCGTTTCGGTATTACTTCCCAGTTCTTGACCGATACATCCGAGATGTCAAGATTGACCCCAAACTCGATGATGAAGCCGAGGCATTGTGGATTCTCGGCTACGCAATCAAAGCCCAACTCGAACCAGACAACGTTGCTTTAGTCGAGCCCATCATTCATGGGATACATGATCTTACTCGACATGTTCGTGGGAATCTGTTCGACTACGGTGCAGAGCAGGAGGACAGAGATCGAATTGACTCGTCATGGGCTGAGCTAGCCGAAACGCTCAGCACTCTCTCCAAGGCTGGGTAACAAAAAATCGGGATAGGGGCCGGTTTTGACCGGGCCCCTCCCACACCACCTGGCATGCGGGTCCGCACCAGGCGGTTCATCTCTTTGGAGCAAACTGGTTCCAGAGATCTTCCAGACTTAACAGTCCTCGGGCTGTCAACCACTCGATGGGCATTGCCATCTGAATCGCTCGGCTCGCGGACATTCGCCACGGGCCTTTGCGAGTGTAGCTGTGGTTCAACGCTTCGTCTCGACTGATGCCAAGTTCACGCAGCTTGCGAATTCTTGTCTTCGCAAGACGCCAACTTTTCCAGTAGCACGCGCGGATACGCCGACGCAGCCACTTGTCGAGCTGCCGGAACATCGTCTTGCGATGTTCCAGACCGAAGTAACCCATCCAGCCACGAACGTAGCGACCAAGTTCCGTCAGACGACCAGACATCGGCACGCCGCCGTTGCGACGTGTGATCTCCTGAACGCGACGCTTGAACTTTGCCTGGTTCGCAGCACTCACACGAATCTGTCCGCCGAAGCCGTGGAACTGGTAACCCAGAAACTCAGAAACTCAGGTAGTGCTGTGCAGTTCTGATTCAGCGTTCCCCGGCGAAGACGCGTACTCGCTTTGTTCCGGATTTTCCGGACCACGCCATTGGCCTCTGTGCCGCCGAAACTGCCGGGGAATCGTGATTGTTTTCTGGATCGCGTGATAACGGTCAGTCGTCGTGCTCATCCCAGTCATACTGGGCTGGTGCCTTGCCCGAGGACTTGACGACTTTCGCTTCGGTAAGAGTCGTATCATCGTCGGTCACGCTCTCAAGTTTGACGGTGAACTGCCAGTTGTCGCCGTAGTCAAAAACGAACGTCATGGTGTCACCTTCGGCCAGCGGCAACTCCTGAAGGGCCACTTCGTCAGCCCACGCTTTGGCATCCTCGATATGCGGGCAGACAATCTCGACGCGTTGCCCGCGCTCGTCGCGGAATTCAAAGTGGTACATATGGTCGTTGTCAAAATCAAAGGCCTGCAGAATTGCCTCGGCCAGAGACTCGAGCGGAAAGTCGCCGGGCACCACAATTCGCCGCCACGGCTTGCCAATCGAAACGTGCCACGTATATTTCCCGGGCCGCATTTCCCGCTCAGCCAACTCCAGATTCCGCTCCCACGCCGGAAAATACGGTTTGAACAGCGACTGCAGAACACCCTTGCCCTGCGTTTCACTTTCTGACTGGTCGAAATCGCGCCAGGGCCATGCCGCCATGAGCGATTCTGTCATCGCGCGTCCGAACGGAAGCAGCTCGACACGGGAAAGTTGTTGGGCTTCCCCGTCGGCAGGCGGTTCGTATTTCAGACTCGTCCAGCCAAACGAATCCATCAACGAAATTGTGAGAGCATCCATCCTGCCTGAAACGATCCCGTATCGTCTGTTTGAATCCTCAATCCGGAGGACAGGCTGCCGTGAGAATCTGTTGGAGACACTCATCAGCGAATTCCAACAGCTATTCGACCAGCGGTCAGTTTCCCCGATCGTGTCTGTGCTGGCGTGTATCAACCAGTTTTCCAGAAGGACAAAATATCGCTCGGTCGGGTTCAGCTGCCGCCACATCATCAGCGACTCCGGATTGAGTGCCAGCGTTCCGGATGGCGCAGCGCCACGACCGATTCCAATGCCGGTTGTTCTGAGCAACAGATACAGACCGTTCAACAGTGGAAAGGATCTTTGCTGAGGACGCTTCAACTGATGTGCCATCGGCTGAATCATCCTCGCATTCAATTCTTCAAGGCAACGCTGAGGCAGAAGATAATGCTTGCTGGTTGTTTTCAGTTCACGCTCGCCAAGGTAATCCAGCAGCGTATTAAAATCCTGAAGAACGGTACCGGGACCAACTTCGTCAATGGTTTGTTCGAGCAGCACCTGTTGCCGCGCCGTATCTGAGATTTCCAATTCCCCGGAATTGCCGTCAACTTCGAGATAGGCCATGTTCGTTCTCCGTTCTCCGTAATGGTTCCGTTTTCAACCTGCAACGACAAATGTTAAGTCAACTCTCGCGAAACCACGACTCACCGTAATACTCAATTGCTGGTACTAAGAGCAGTTTACTTATTGTCGTGAACGGCACTCGCTCGCGGGAGCAGACTTTCTTCGATCGAAACGCGTGCCCCGCGGCCACAAGTCAGCGTAATACGCTGTAGTAAAACTTTTGTGGCTTCGCGAAAATGCGCCATAGCAATGAAAACACGACGTCTCTGGTCTTTCACAGGCCGCTGACTTACGTTCGGCCCCCATGTTCGTATGCTGCGTAGGAAGCTGCTTGATCGGGAATTGATCGTTCGATCGTCGCGAGCTTATTTTGTGGAAAGGAGGGAGGAAGGGAATGCCTGACTGTGTGCATCATCGCTCTTCCCCCGAGGCCAAGATCGCGTTGTTCCGGTCGTTGTTTCGGGGACGTGAGGATGTCTATCCTCAGCGATTCGAAAGTCGGACGTCGGGCAAGTCCGGATACTCACCAGCATGCGCCAACGAATGGGTGCGAGGCATTTGCGAGAAACCTCGCGTTAAATGTGCGACGTGTCAGCACCGCAAATTCCTTTCCGTAACGGACGGAGTCATTCGCTGGCATCTGTCGGGGAAAGATGATCGCGGTGCCGATTTTGTTGTCGGTGTTTATCCAATGCTGCTGGATGAGGCCTGCTTCTTTCTGGCGATCGACTTTGATAAACGTGACTGGCTTGAAGACACGTCGGTCGTTCTTCAAACGTGCCAGGAAATGGGTGTTCCGGCGTATCTGGAGCGATCCCGATCAGGTAACGGCGGGCACGTCTGGATTTTTTTTGAACACGCGATTCCCGCTGCGATTGCTCGTCGACTGGGGTCACATCTGCTCACGGAAACGATGGAACGCCGCCCCGGGATTGGGCTGGATTCATACGATCGGTTCTTTCCGAATCAGGACACGTTACCGCGCGGTGGCTTCGGAAATCTCATCGCGTTGCCGCTGCAGAAGCGAGCACGCGAGGCGGGCAATAGTGTTTTTCTCGATCATGACGGCGAACCGTTTCCGGATCAATGGGCGATGCTGTCGTCAGTTCAGCGGATGGAACGAGCAACGGTTGACGAACTTGTTTCTCATGCCGGCAGGCAGGGACGAATACTCAACGTCAGAATTGCTGTGCCTGACAATGACGAAGCGGAACCGTGGATGTTGTCGCCGTCGCGCGGAGAGTTGCAGCATGCGATTGCCGGACCATTGCCCAGGGAGATCTCACTGACGTTGAGCGATCAAATCTATTTTCTGAACGAGCAACTGCCGCCTGCCCTGCGAAACGGATTGATCCGGCTGGCCGCGTTTCAGAATCCCGAATTCTACAAGGCTCAGTCGATGCGACTGCCGACGTACGACAAGCCGCGGATCATAAGTTGCGCGGAGGACTACGAACGACATCTCGCACTTCCACGGGGTTGTCGGGAAGACGTTGAAAAGCGGTTGCACGAACTGAAGATTAAAACCATCATCGATGACAATCGCAACATCGGCGAACCGCTGCGTGCCATGAACGATCGTCCGGAATCGTCAGGGGTCGCGTTTGTCGGAGAACTCAGACCGGGGCAACACGCTGCGGTTGAACGTCTGCTGCAGCACGACACCGGAGTCCTTTCGGCCACGACGGCGTTTGGGAAAACGGTGGTCGCTGCATGGATGATCGCGGCACGCGGCGTCAATACTTTGATTCTGGTGCATCGGCGACAATTGCTCGATCAATGGGTGGATCGGCTGTCTGCGTTTCTAAATGTGGACAGCGGGGACATCGGTCGTATCGGTGGGGGGCGGAGGAAGCCGACCGGCAGAATCGATGTCGCCGTTATTCAAAGTCTCGTTCGCAAAGGTGTCGTCAACGACCTCGTGGCTGACTACGGACACCTGATTGTTGATGAATGTCATCACCTGTCAGCTCGAAGTTTTGAACTGGTCGCCAGACGCGCGAAGGCGAAGTTTGTACTCGGACTGTCCGCCACTGTCATGCGCAAGGACGGTCATCACCCGATTATCTTCATGCAGTGCGGTCCGGTTCGGCATACAGTCGACGCCAAATCTGAATCCGTCTCTCGCCCGTTTCGGCATTCGGTGTTGGTCCGGCCAACGTCTTTTCGACCGGTCACAGAAGCGAACACAGACATGCGTATTCAGTTTCAGGATCTCTATAGTGAACTTATCACAGACGAAACACGGAACGCAGCGATCTGTGATGAAGTCGTTCAGTGCGTAAGGAACGGACGATCGCCGATCGTGTTAACAGAACGCAAGGAACATCTCGACACACTTGCGGGGTTGCTGGATTCACGCGTCAAACAGGTCGTCATATTGAAAGGCGGCACCAGTCGCAGGGATCGGCAGGCAACTCAGGAACGCCTTGCCGCGATCAACGCTGACGAAGAACGAGTTCTCGTGGCGACGGGGCGCTATGTCGGCGAAGGTTTCGATGATGCCCGTCTGGACACGCTGTTTCTGACGCTGCCAGTATCATGGCGAGGCACGATTGCTCAACGTCGGTCGGCTTCACCGACTTCGTGATGGTAAGACAGAAGTCCAGGTTTACGACTTCGCCGACCTGAACGTACCCATGCTGTCTCGAATGTTCGATCGCCGCTGTCGGGGCTACGAAGACGTGGGTTATACCATCATGTTGCCGGGGAGTGCGGTCCCTGGATGGCCTTCGGAAGTGCCGTTGCCGGTTGATCCACTTTGGAAGTCAGACTACGCCGCCAGCGTGCAGCGGCTCATTCGCGATGGCGTGGACGAACCGCTTGCTCAGCTGTTCGTTCACGTCGCCAGGCCAATGGAAGCCGGAACCGACGGCGTGGCTCGAGCACGCAGTGCGTCGGAAGCGTTTCTGTTTCGCAGACTGCAATCGCTGGAAGCAACGCAGGAACAGTTTCGACTGAATCAACAGTTGCCGATTCCGTTTGACGGCTGGGGAAATATGGAGGTCGACTTCCTGCACGTCCATCACCGACTCGTGATCGAACTCGATGGCGGTCAGCATTTTGCAAGCGCAGACGCTTATCGGCGCGATCGCCGAAAAGATGCTCTGCTTCAGGAGAACGGCTACTTCGTTCTGAGATTTCTGGTGCAGGATGTCGGTGAGAAACTCAACGAAGTGCTGGATGCGATTCTGCGAACCATCTCGCACGTGTCACGCCGTGCAGCATAGCCTGGCCCCGTCGGACCACCTATGATTCTTGAGATCGGCTGTCATCCGTACTTGAATCTATGACTCTCGCCCCGATATTCTGACTGCATTCAACGGATGCGCGCCAACCATCGTAAGCGACTGAGAAGGGAATCCAATGCCTCGCACTGCAAAGAAAATACTGGGAGGGTCTCCGAAGACGGCGTACAAGAAACTGTGCGGTACGTCGAAGCATATTTTGCAATTGCTGGCGATTTATGATGAGCCGATTTCCCGCACGGACATTGCGAAGCTGTCCACACAGAGCGGCTGGCACGACGATGATTCTGACAACCTGATCCCGCTCACTGCCGAAGCTCCGCTGGAGGCACTTGAAACGGCTGGACTGGTCACTTGTGGTGGCAATAAACGCTGGGACGTGGTGGAAGCCGTGCGGGACTTCGCTGTCCAACAGTCTATTCATGACTGTTTCTTTGACCGAATCACCAAGGTCATTGATGCGAAGCGGGAAAAGCACAACGCCCCAAAGGGCGGGCGACCGGACTACCGAGCGGCTCGACGCGACGCGCGGATTGCGTTTTATCGCGGAGATCTGAAGACGTTTCGTCTGGAGTTCGATAATGCAGCCAAAGGCGCCGAGGATTTTCGCCTGCTGCATCCCTTTGACGCCGAGATCTTCGAGCGGATTGCCCCGGAACTTCAGGGCGCGTGCCTGATCGATGCAATCTGGGCGGCTGTGCTGAGCGTAGAAGGTTCCGCGACGACGTTGGAAATCGCGGACGCCTGGCTTGCGGCGCGGAAGCAACCGACGGACGTCGAAGCCAATGCAAGACTCACACTGGCGATTGCGCGGGGCGATCTGCATACGCTCGGGCGACTCGCAAAACAAAGTGATTTCGATCTCAACGTGGCCGCCGGGTGTCGAGCATTTCTGACCGGTGATTACAAAATTGCCGAAGCGTGTTTTGACAATGAGTACCGTCGCGCAAAGCAAGCGTCGAGCAAGAAAAACATCGTCCTGCCGGATTTCTGCGGTCTGTTTCACATGCTGGTGAAACTCCGTCAACGAACGGCTGAGGGATATGCACTGGTGAAGTCGATGCAGTCTGCGGCGAAGGAAAGTGGGCGAGAGGAATTCAAACTCGCTTTTCAGCTCATCTCCGTGGCGTCACAGTACGATCAGCAGGCGGACGCCAAAAGTCGCGATCATCTGCAGTTGTTGTTTGGCAAAACAACAACGTATCAAGACGGCCTGGGCTTTATTATCAGTACGTATTTGTGGAAGTGGTTCCTGAGCGACGGCATGCCGAAATTGACAGGAACCCCTGCCGTCACCAGCATCCTGAACCAACTGCAGAAGCTGGGGTTGACCTGGCTGGCAGCGTTTATCGAAGACGGCGCCGCATGTGTGTCGACGGCTTCGGGAAAGATCCCCGTCAGTGAGCGTCACGCGGAATTGCGCACGACATCGCTCGCGACCTTCCTGCAACCGGAACCCGCGTGGGAACGAACGCTGAATGCGATCGGGCATCTCGTCACGCCAAAAACTCCCGGTGGGAAAAATGACACCGTCGTTGCCGCTGTCACCGCCGCCGAACGAATGATCTGGGAAGTCACACACAGCACCAAAGGCGCGTGGATCAATGTGAAGCCGTTCATTCAGAAGCGATCCGGTCGAAGCTGGACGAAAGGCCGCCCGGTCGCGATGTCTCGTTTGCACGAAGAATTCAAAAGCACAGCCTTTGACTTTCTCACGGACGAAGATCGGCAGCTTTGCCGCGCGATCGAGAGCGAGACGGAGCGGAATTACTATGGCTATTCTGAAACGAGATACTGGTTTGAATTCGAAAAAGCGATCAGCGCATTGATTGGCCATCCCTGTCTGTTTGCTCCCGGTGACCGCGAAAACCCGCTGGAAATTGTGGCGCGCGATCCGCAACTGGTTGTTCGAAAAGGAAAGACGCACGTCACGCTGCAGATGGAACCGACTCCGGAAAAGGAAAACAGCGTCGCCGTGATTGAGGATGGTCCAGGTCGCCTGGCTGTGGTTCAGTTTACTGTCGATCAACGTCGCCTGGCCACTTTGTTGAAGGACAAACTGGTCGTGCCGGAAGCGGCGGCGGAGCGAGTCATGCAGACGGCTCAGTCGATTGCCCCGCTGATTTCCATTCAGTCAGACATCGAAGGCAGCACGATCACGGCCGCCGAAACGGTGGACGCCGATAGTCGACCGCATCTGCATCTGATGCCGTATCAGTCGGGCGTGCGGGCCGAGTTTTTCGTGCGTCCGTTTGGCGAGGGACCGTTTTATCGACCAGGCGAAGGCGGAGCCAGCGTGTTCGCGTCCATCGCTGGCCAGTCCAGATCGACCACCCGAGACCTGGAGGCCGAGACGTCTCGCGTGAACGACGTGATCAACGCATGTGATGCCCTTGCGAGTCGTTTCGACGGCGACGAATCGGAGTTTCATTTTCCGAGTACGATGGAAGCGCTGGAATTGATGGTTGGCCTGGAGGCTCAAATGGAATCCGGTGCGGTGGAAGTTCACTGGCCACAGGGGAAGTCACTGTCCGTCGCTGGTCACGCGTCTTCAACGCACTTCCAACTGCACATCCGGAAAGATCGCGACTGGTTTGCAGCGTCCGGAAAGCTGACCGTCAACAAAGATCTTGCCCTGGACATGATGCAGTTGATGGAACTGGTGAGTGCCAGCCCCTCACGTTTCGTCCAACTGAATGATGGCCGCTACCTGGCTCTGACCGAACAGTTGCGGCGACGTATCGAACATTTTTCCGCTTACGGCGATCTTAGCAAAGACAAAGTCCGCTTTCCGGCAATTCGTGCGGCGGCGTTTCAGGATCTTGACGAATCTGACGACGAAGTCATTCGCATCAAGGCGGACAGTCACTGGAAGAAGTGCCTGGAACGAATTCGATCCGCCGGTGATCTCAAGCCAAAGCTGCCGACGACGCTGCAAGCGGACTTGCGAGATTATCAGCGCGAGGGATTCGACTGGCTGTGTCGGCTGGCTCACATGGGTGCCGGCGGATGTCTGGCCGACGACATGGGACTGGGAAAAACCATTCAGGCGCTGGCGTTGCTGGTGTCACGTTCGGCGGGCGGCCCGGCGCTGGTGGTCGCACCTACATCCGTCGGGTTCAACTGGGTGAACGAAGCGACTCGCTTTGCGCCCACGTTGAATGTGCAGTTATTCGGCTCAGGTGATCGCGACGAAGTCTTTAAAAACCTTGGCCCACGAGACGTCATCGTCACGACCTACGGTTTGCTGCACAGCGAAGCCAAACGATTTCACGACGTGGACTGGCACACAGCGATTCTGGATGAGGCTCAGGCGATCAAGAACGCCGCGACGCAGCGTTCGCGGGCTGCGATGGGACTGTCAGCCGATTTCCGCATGATCATGACCGGCACGCCGCTGGAAAATCATCTCGGCGAACTGTGGAATCTGTTTCAGTTTATCAATCCCGGCCTGCTGGGTTCGCTGGAACAATTCAATGAGCGATTCGCCATCCCCATTGAACGTGATGGAAGTAGTTCTGCGCGATCGCATCTGAAGCGACTCATCCAACCCTTCATTCTGCGTCGCACGAAAACCCAGGTACTGCAGGAACTGCCGTCTCGCACCGAAGTGACACTGCAGGTGCAACTCAGTGACGACGAAGTGGCGCTATACGAAGCCCTGCGACGAAAGGCCGTCGAAACCCTGGCCAAGGAAACGGACAAACGCGGCGAGCACCTGCGGATCCTCGGACAGATTATGAAACTTCGCCGCGTCTGTTGTCATCCCGATTTGGTAGCTCCCGACGCGGGGGTGAAGAGTTCGCGACTGGAATTGTTTTCCAGCACGCTGGATGAACTGCTGGAGAACAATCATAAAGCGCTGGTGTTTAGTCAGTTCGTGGACCACCTGACCATCCTTCGTAAAGAACTGGAACGAAAGGGCGTTGCGTATCAATATCTCGACGGCAGCACGCCCACCAAAGAACGGAAGAAACGCGTTGAAGCATTTCAAAACGGTGAGGGCGATGTGTTCCTGATCAGCCTGAAGGCGGGCGGCAGCGGTCTGAACTTAACGGCTGCGGACTACGTGCTGCACATGGATCCATGGTGGAATCCGGCTGTCGAAGATCAGGCGTCCGATCGAGCTCACCGGATCGGTCAGAAGCGTCCCGTCACGATTTACCGCTTTGTGGCTCAGGGGACGATCGAAGAACGCATCGTTGAACTGCACGCCGAAAAACGTGACCTTGCCGACAGTCTGCTGGACGGATCAGACATCAGTGGGAAACTGTCCGCGAAAGAACTGCTGTCGATGATCGGTTCTTGAGCGACAGACATTGATTCGACACCGCGGTCATACACATTCATGACGGAGTACAAAATGAAAACAAATCACAAGCCACCGTTTACCCCGACTCAGGGACGATATCTGGCTTTCATCATCGCCTACATCGAACGCTACGGCCTGCCACCTGCAGAATCGGAAATCGCCGAAGCCATCAAAGTTTCGCCGCCTTCAGCCAATCAGATGATGAAGATGCTGGAATCGAAGGGATTCATCCGTCGGCAACCCGGCGTGCGGCGTTCGATCGAAGTTCTGCTCGCGACAGACGAAATCCCCAAATGGAAGGGCCGAATTCCTTCGCCGATGGTCAATCAATGGGTGCAAGTTGCTCCACCGGAGTCGGCAAGTCGCGAGGCCCGAGCGAAGAAGACGACGGTCTACCGATTCAGGATCACATTGCGGGACACTCAACCACCGATCTGGCGGACGATTGAGACCAAAGACGTCACGATAGAACGATTTCATGAGTTGATGCAAACGGCCATGGGATGGACGAATTCCCACCTGCATCAGTTTCATGTTGATGGTGAGCGGCTAACGGATCCTGAGTTTGTATCGGGCGAGTTCGAAGACTTTGGGGCGATCGGCTATGAAGGCAAGCGGCTGAGTGACTGGATTTCGGACAGCCACACCTGGCGGGCCTGCTACGAGTACGATTTCGGAGACGGCTGGATGCACGATATCGTGCTTGAGTCGCAGTCTGACGCAGAGCCAGGCGTGACGTATCCTCGGTGTATTGACGGCGATCGCGCCTGTCCGCCAGAGGACGTCGGCGGTGCCTGGGGCTTCGTCGATTACGTCAAAGCGATTACGGATCCTGAGGATGATCAGCACGAAGATCTGTTGGAATGGGGTGGCTCATTCGATCCCGCCAAATTCAAAATCAGCACTACAACCAATCGTATGCGGAAGCGGTTGCCACGTTAGGCTGCCAACACAACTCGGGAATTCCCCGGCCCCGAAAAACAGGAACGCAAGGTCTGTTGCGGAGACCGTTCGCAGTTGAGCGGTAGACACTTTCCTTGTCGCGGATCCGTGGGTGAAGTCTGTGACGCGGAACATTCATTGAGGCGAAGTAACGATTCGCTCAGCCTTGATGCTCAGATTTGCCCAAACGACGCTCAACGAAGAAGTGTTTCCATCCGTCGAATAGGCTCGGTTACGCAAACTAATGTGTCCGGGCTGCAGCGGTTCATCAGAGATGACGTCGGAATGAACCAGTTGGAAACTGTCGGAATCGTATTCTGCAATCAGAAACGAAACCGCTTTTCCGACTCTGGTAACTCGTAAGCGACCGGCCGTGCAGGCCTCGGCATGTGTCCCGTGCCACTGGAATGCGGGAGAATTCTGCTTTGACTGATAATACAAGGCCTGTGTTAGATGTCGCAGCGGCTATTCGGCTCTTTGCACGGCGCCACGCGCAATTCGACAGTACCGTTTTCCCTCGTCGGGACGATCCGAAGGAAACACGACTTCCAGATAAATATCACTCGATCCTATGCTGGCTGGCTTTAGCACCAAATCCCTGAACTCTGCGGTGATGTCGAAGTCCCCGTGAACGGCGATCCGTGGCGTCGCAACGACAGGTTCAATCCGCCCGGACGGTGTCGTCAGGTTCACGTGGAGGCCATCATCCCGGATCTGGACACCACCACCGGCATCTCCGGAGATATCGAAGTTTCGGGAAAGGTCAGTGGCGCCACTGGTGAAATCGTAGTCAACGCCAGCCGGCAGTTTCTCCCGCCGCTGTTTCAGATCGAACGCCTGTCGTGCGCACAGTTCCTGTTCAACAGGCGTCGGCAATATTTTTGGCCAGTCGCCCTTCAGCACAACATTGCGAACACGAGCCTCAGTCTGATCACAATAGTGGAACAGGCCGAAGGTTCGATCATTCGTAAGATGGAGACTGCCGGAATAATGCGGTTCGTCATTAACGGAGATCGAAACAGCATCGCCCTTGATCTGGACAGTTGTGGTGTTCCATGCATTGCTCCGAAGACGCAGAGGGCGACTGCTGTTTGAAGACGAATTGAGTGGATCGAGCGTCGTGGAATCATAGACACCGTTCGTCACCCCGTGAGTCTTCACGCCGTCAGAGTCCAGCAGAAAAACGCGTCGGCCGATCGCCGGGTGCACATGCGACGCACCCTCGCGAAAAAAGAACTCGTAACTGATTTCGCAGTCGTAGACCAGAGGCCAATGGTAGCGAAGTAACCGCTCAGCAACGGTCGCGGACAGCTCCGGACATTTGAGGCCGACGATGGAGAAAGTTCCGTCGGGATGATGTTCGGGCTGCCATGAACACCCTGCCGAATCCCCAAGACTGTGAATCCATGGCATCCAACCGTCCGGCCATGTGGCGGTTCTTACGTCGTTCCCGGACGACGCATAGCGTGAAGACATCGCACTCGTCACGTTCGCATTCGCTGTCAAATTCAACTCGCGGGGCACAGTCGGATTACCGGTAATTCGCACGTTGCGAACGTGGCCGGTAGACGCATGTGGCGTACGAATG
>CALFOL010000804.1 GCA_937919915.1 uncultured Planctomycetaceae bacterium | reverse complement strand
TGATGGGCTCCACCATGACTAAATGCCCCTGCTGTAACATTTTATTGAATGCTTGAGCAACCGCCGAACGAACTGCCGGTTCGGTCGACTCAGTCTCGGAGTAGTCTACCTTCGTCACAGTGAGCCGAAGATCCATCAACGGATATCCAAATTTCCCGCCGCCGTTCGCTTCGCCCTGCAGCGATTCCATCAGAACCTGCAGTAATGGCCCAGGCAACGCGTTGGGCTTCAGTTTATGAGAAACTGTGACGGACGATTCACCCCCGGAATCCTCTTGGGCGGTCAAATGCACGCCAAAGAACAGAGTGCCGGCTGGCATTGAGACATTGAAGGTGTTTTCGATCTTCAACTCCCCAACCAACTTTTCACGATAGCTGACTCGCGGCTTGTGAACGCGGACCTTCATATTGAAGTCACGTTCCATCCTGTGCCGCACAACCTCAAGATGCAGCTCCCCCATCCCACTAATAATCGTCTGCCCCGTGTCATCATCTGTCCGGGCAGTAAATGTCGGATCCTGACGTTGCATTCGATCCAGAACCTCGCCCAGCTTTTTTCGATCCGCACTGGATTCTGGCTCGATCGCCACAGAAATTACGGTTTCCGGAAACCGAATCTGCTCCAGAACGATTGGCCTTTGTGGATCACAAAGAGTATCACCAGTCGCTGTATCCTTGGGACCAACAACCCCACAAATGTCGCCCGCAAAGACCTCATCTACCTTTTCGCGGGAATCAGACTGGATGTGCCAGAGCTGCGTCACCAGCTCTTTCTTCTTTGTGCGCGGATTCAACAGGCGCGAATTACTCTTTAGAATGCCGGAATACACTCGGGCGAAATATAAGTCACCATGATTGTCTGACTGAATCTTAAAAACCAAGGCACAGACCGGTTCATCGACGGCACTCTCACGGGACGTCAGTTTCCCTCCCGCCTTTGAGGATGGATCAATACCAGTCACAGCCGGGCGATCCACAGGACTCGGAAGAAACCCAGCAATTGCATCCAGGACTGGTTGTACACCTATATAATCCAGAGAGGAACCGCACAAAATCGGCTGAAAACTGCCAGCCAACGTGCCAATACGAAGAGCTCGAACCATCGATTCGGGAGTCACATCGCCACCCTCCATATGCGTCTCCATCAGCTGGTCATCGACATTCGACAACGCATCCAGCAACTCCCCGCGCATCAATTCGGCGTCATCAGCCAGTTCCGCAGGAATATCCTCCAAGCGATATTCCTTCCCACGAGACTCAGCGTCCCAGTACATTGCCTTCATAGCAATGAGGTCCACCACTCCTCGAAAACCGCCCGGGTTCGTCACCGGCCCCTGCCCGATCGGCAACTGAATCGGAAGCGGAATCGCCCGCAGCCGACTTCGCATTGCGCTCAACACTCGATCAAAGTCCGCGCCAATTCGATCCATCTTGTTAATGAAGCAAAATCGAGGAACCTCATAGCGGTCCGCTTGGCGCCACACCGTCTCACTCTGCGCTTCAACGCCTTCGACAGCACTGAAAATCACGACCGCACCATCAAGGACGCGCAAACTGCGTTCAACTTCTGCCGTGAAATCGACATGACCAGGCGTGTCGATCAAGTTGATTGTGCACCCCTTCCACTCACACGTGACGGCGGCAGAGTAAATCGTTATGCCGCGCTGAGCCTCTTCCGGATCGAAGTCCGTCTGCGTGGTGCCATCATCGACGTTCCCCATGCGATACGACGCGCCCGTGTAATACAGAATACGCTCCGTGGTCGTAGTCTTGCCGGCATCGATGTGGGCGATGATGCCGATGTTCCGAATTTCATCAATCGAACGAGCCATTTGCACTCAGCCCCTCAAAACAGGCCCGATGAAAGCAATCTCCGGGCATAAAAAAACGCCAAACAAGTGAAACCTGTCTGGCGGATGTCTCAATTTAGTAACGATCAATCAACTCTGCGGCAACAGCTCTCCAGAACAGTAACATTGATCTACCAGGCGAAGTGTGAGAACGCCTTGTTTGCATCAGCCATACGATGAACGTTTTCTCTCTTATTCATCGCGATTCCTTCGCGTCGATAAGCAGACAACAACTCGTCAGCCAAAGAACGACCAACCGGACGCCCTTTTCGACCACGAACAGCTTCCAGCAACCATCGAATCGCAAGAGTCTGTTGACGCTTGGCACTCACTGGTGTCGGAACCTGATAAGTCGCCCCACCAACTCGCTTGGAGCGTACTTCAATCGCTGGCTTGACATTGTCTAGAGCAGTCACAAACACGTCCAACGGATTTACATCCGGAACCTGCTTCCGCACCAACTCAAGCGCTTCGTAAACGACACGTGTCGCAACACTCTTCTTCCCATCGTACATCAGACAGTTGACGAACTTGGAAAGGAGCTTACTTTTGTAACGAGTGTCCGGCTTCAGCTGAATCGGACTAGCTGTAAATTTTTTGACCATGTCAGCAAATATCGCTTACGGAGTGAGGGAATTATTTGGGGCGTTTTTGACCATAACGGCTACGTGCTTGACGACGATCACTCACACCGAGTGTATCCAGCACGCCACGAATGACTTTGTATCGAACCCCTGGAAGGTCGCGAACACGACCACCACGGACAAGAACAATGGAGTGTTCCTGCAGGTTGTGACCTTCCCCGGGAATGTAGGCCGTACATTCCTTTCCATTGGAAAGACGAACTCGAGCCACCTTTCGAAGAGCCGAGTTTGGCTTCTTCGGAGTAACTGTCTTCACCTGCAGACAAACGCCACGCTTTTGAGGACTACCCTCAAGCAGTGGAGTCTTATTCTTGCTTTTTTGCTGCTTTCGCGGCTTTCGAACCAATTGGTTAATTGTCGGCATGAAACGAACTCTTGGACAATTCTGTCGGAAATCAACGGAGTTAAAAACGGATCGGGCACTGTACTGGCGTCATCTGTGATCGTCAACCTTTGGTTGCTGCAATCAATATAATTCGCCCGGAGTCAAGTTTGAGACCTCCCCCATGGTCTTTTGTAATCTCAAAATCTACTCATCGGGCGTCAGATCAGCCAAAAACGGAGTACGTGGTCGGTCACCATCATCTTCGCTACGGCGAGCAATCAAATCAGCGTCTGACAACATATCGTCGCGAGCCGCCAAAATCCTTGCCTTGGCCTCTTCCTGTTCGCGAATTGCCTCATCGTGGATACGGACGTGAGATTCCTGATGAATATGGAAGCCTGTACCCGCCGGGATTAGGTGCCCAAGAATCACATTCTCTTTCAGTCCCACGAGGTTATCCACTCGCCCCCCCAATGCTGCTTCAGTCAGCACCTTTGTCGTTTCCTGGAAACTCGCGGCAGAGATAAAGCTCTCACTCTGGACAGATGCCTTGGTGATCCCTAACAGCTGAGGCGTTGCCTTAGCCGCACGCGGCTTGGCGTATTGAGCAGGATTGGAAACTTCCGCATTTACCTCTTCGACTTCTGAAACCGGAACGACATCGCCAATCTGATATTCAGAGTCGCCAGGATCCGTAATGCGACATTTAGACTGCAGCTCTTCATTAACTCGCTCAAGCTCGTACTTGTCGATTAGAACACCCGGCAGCAAATCGGTATCGCCGACGTTGGTGATCTTCACCTTACGAAGCATTTGTGCGATCACGATCTCAATGTGCTTGTCATCGATTTCCACACGTTGAGCCAGATAGACGCTCTGAATTTCGTGCAGCAGGTATTGCTGAACCTCTTCAGGACCGCTGACTCGCAGGATGTCCTCGGGAACCAACGGGCCACGGACCAGTGCATCACCCGCGGCAATAACGTCGCCCGTGTGAACCAACAGGGCCTTACCATGAGGAATCGAATGCTCAACTTCGGTTCCGTCCTTTCCACGCACCACGACGATTCGCTTGCCACGTTTCTTCTCAGAAAGCAGCTCGACTTCTCCATCGATCTCAGCAACAACAGCCGGATCCTTTGGACTTCGTGCCTCGAAGAGTTCAGTAACTCGCGGCAAACCACCAGTAATGTCCTGTGTACCGGCTGAGTCACGCGGTGTTCGAGCCACAACGAAACCAGACGAAATCTGGTCGCCGTCTTTCACCAGCAGGGTGGCACCTTCCGGCAGATAGTAGAAGTCAAGAATCGCGCCAGCACCATCTTCGAGGATTACCTGCGGATGCAACGCACCACGATGCTCTGTAATCGTTCTTTGAATGTTACCGGACGCTTCTTTTTCAGAACGCATCGTCTGGCCTTCAACGCAATCGTCGAGGCGAATCTTACCGCCAACCTGCGAGATGATCGGAACAGCGTGAGGGTCCCAGTTGCAAAGCACGGTCCCTTCTTTGACTTCCTGATCCTCTTTCACCTGCAGAATGGCCCCGTTAGGAACGGTCTGCTTCTCGACTTCACGTCCCTTGGAGTCAACGATGCAGATCTCCCCGTTGCGACCAAGCACAACAGGCTTTCCATCAGCGTTAATAACGCTGCGAATACGTGTCACGCGAATTCGACCGCCACGCTTGGCAAGCAGCTCACTGGTGTCCGTTCCCATCTGAGCAACACCACCAATGTGGAATGTACGCATTGTCAACTGCGTACCAGGCTCACCAATACTCTGAGCAGCAATGATACCAGCCGCAAGGCCCTGTTCGACCATATCACCAGTCGACAGATCCATTCCGTAGCACAACTGACATATACCCAGCGGCGAATTACAGGTCATCGGGCTGCGAACCTGAATTCTCTCAAGCCCCATCTCTTCGATCTTGCGAGCTTTCTCAACTGTAATCAACTCGTCTTCACTGACAATCAGTTCATCCGTAATCGGATTCACGATGTTAGTTCGACTCACACGTCCACGAACGGCCGACGCGAGTCCGGTTTCAACTTTCTCACCACGGTACACGACTCCCCGAGTCAGCCCCTTGGTCGTGCCGCAGTCGTAGGATGTCACAACCATATTCTGACAGATGTCCGCCAGTTTTCGGGTCAGGTAACCACTGTCCGCTGTCTTCAATGCAGTGTCAGCAAGACCTTTTCGAGCACCGTGAGTTGAACTGAAGAACTCAAGAACAGTCAGACCTTCGCGAAAGTTCGACTTAATCGGCGTCTCAATGATTTCGCCACTTGGCTTGGCCATCAGACCACGCATACCAGCAAGCTGCTGCATCTGGCCGACACCCCCTCGAGCACCAGAGTGAGCCATCAGGTAGACCGGGTTCACATAGCGACCTTCGTCACGAACGTCATGCTCCAGCTGCTTCATCATGCTGACCGTAATCTCTTCACGAGCATGCGTCCAGATGTCAAGCACTTTGTTGTAACGTTCTTTTTCAGTGATCAAACCACGCTGAAAGTTCTTCATCAACTTCAGAACTTCATTCTCAGCATCACCGATCACCTGCTCCTTGTTAGGAGCAGTCTTCAGGTCGCTCGCACCGAACGACAAACCGCTCTCCGTCGAGGCGACGAACCCGCACTTCTTCATCCGGTCCAGCAGCTCAATCGTTTCTCGCCGACCAAGTTCGAGATAGCAATCAGAAATCACTGTCGCGAGATCCTTGCTACGCATCGTCATGTTGTAGTAAGCCATCCCGGCCGGCAGGCTATCATTGAAAATTGCCCGACCTGGTGACGTTTCGATCAGACCTCCGAGGCGGTATCCTTTGGCACCGTCACCCTTAACACGTTTATCTTTAGGCATACGAATGCGAACTGTCGCGTGCCGCCCTACCTTGCCCTGCTGGAAGGCCATGAAGAGCTCGTTCGAAGACGCGAACACCATGTTCTCGCCGGTATGGCCTTCACGTTTCATGGTGAGATAGTAGCAACCCATCACGATGTCCTGAGACGCCGTGATAATCGGGTCGCCGTTGGCCGGGCTGAAAATGTTGTGCGTCGACATCATCAGAGTCGTCGCTTCGACCTGTGCTTCAATTGAAAGCGGCAGGTGAACGGCCATCTGGTCGCCGTCAAAGTCTGCGTTGAACCCTTTACACGCCAAGGGGTGCAGTCGGATCGCATTCCCTTCAACCAACACAGGCTCAAACGCCTGAATGCCAATACGGTGCAACGTCGGAGCACGATTCAACAGCACTGGATGATTCCGAATCACATCGTCCAGAATATCCCAAACGTCTTCATCACGACGCTCAAGCATTCGCTTAGCGCTTTTGATCGTGTCTGCGTGCCCCAGCTCCTTCAACCGCCGAATAACAAACGGCTGAAACAACTCCAGGGCGATCTTCTTAGGAAGACCACACTGATGCAGTTTCAACTCGGGACCAACAACAATCACGCTACGAGCCGAATAGTCGACACGCTTTCCCAACAGGTTTTCGCGGAAACGACCCTGCTTACCCTTGATCATGTCCGTCAGCGACTTCAGCGGTCGATTTGACGAACCAAGAACAGGTCGCTTGCAGCGATTATTATCAAACAACGCATCGACCGACTGTTGCAACATTCGCTTTTCGTTGCGAACAATCACTTCTGGCGCGTTAAGGTCCACCAGCTTTTTGAGACGGTTATTGCGGTTGATGATTCGACGGTAAAGGTCGTTCAGGTCACTAGTTGCGAAGTTGCCGGAATCCAGCAGCACCAGCGGACGCAGGTCCGGCGGAATCACAGGAATCACATCCAGTACCAGCCACTCAGGACGGTTGTCGCTGTCTCGCAGAGCTTCAATAATCTTCAGACGCTTAATCAGATCTTTAGCCGTTGACTGACTTTTGGTCGTCGCCAATTGAGCGCGCAACGCCTCAGATGATTCGACCAACTTCATTTGCAACAGAAGCTTTTTGATCGCCTCGGCACCCATGCCGATCTCAAAAGCGTCTTCACCATAGTCACGGCGAGCCTGACGAGCTTCATCCTCAGTCAGCATCTGGCAAAGCTCCAGCGGAGTTTCACCAGGATCAGTGACGACGTAATCCTGGAAGTAAACCACCTTCTCGAGCGCGGTGGTCTTCATATTCAACATCGCCCCAAGACGACTCGGCATCGACTTGAAGAACCAGATGTGAACGACCGGCGCTGCCAGTTCGATGTGCCCCATACGCTTACGACGCACGCGACTGTGGGTGACTTTGACGCCGCAGCGGTCGCAGATCATCCCCTTGTATTTCATGCCCCGATATTTACCGCAGGCGCATTCCCAGTCTTTTTCAGGGCCAAAAATCCGCTCGCAGAACAACCCATCGCGTTCCGGACGATATGTCCGGTAGTTAATCGTTTCGGGCTTCTTTACCTCGCCAAAAGACCAACCGCGAATGTCATGAGGACTAGCAAGGCCAATGCGAATAGACGCGTAATCATTGACTCGATCGAAAGTGGTTTCACTTACGCTCACGTCCTGACTCCTCAACACCTGATGTTTAAAAAACTGATGGGCGACTTCGCCGCACATCTCAAAAATACACGCTTGATTTCCAAACCATCGCAACGCTGTAGACGCCACGAGCACTCAACCAATACCCCTACCCGCCAGGCTCAGGACACTGCAATCTGCAGCAGCCTGACTGGCGACGAGCCATTGACTAGTGGCCAGCTTTCTCCAGTTGCAGATTCAGGCAAAGCCCCCGAATCTCATTGTTCAGTACGTCGAAGCTGGCTGGAGTGCCCGCCTCAAGCGTGTTCTCGCCCTTTACCATCGACTCGTAAATCTTCGTACGACCTTCAACGTCGTCGCTCTTCACCGTCAACAGCTCCTGCAAAATGTAAGCAGCACCGTAGGCCTCCAGAGCCCACACTTCCATCTCACCAAATCGCTGACCGCCGAAGCGAGCCTTACCACCAAGTGGCTGTTGGGTAATCAGTGAGTACGGACCAGTGGCACGCGCATGCACCTTGTCATCAACCAGATGGTGCAGCTTCAACATGTAGATCGTGCCGACGGTCGTCTTCTGTTCCATCCGCTCGCCAGTGCGACCATCATTCAGGAACGTCTTACCTTCTTCAGGCAGGCCGGCTTCACGCAATGCCTCACGAACTTCCTCTTCCGTGGCACCATCAAAGACCGGACAAATTGCTCGATATCCCAAAGTACTGGCTGCCCATCCAAGGTGGGTTTCCAGAATCTGGCCTACATTCATACGACTCGGAACCCCCAGCGGGTTCAAGATGATGTCAACAGACGTCCCATCCTCCAGGTAAGGCATGTCTTCGATTGGAAGAATCTTCGAGATAACCCCCTTGTTTCCGTGACGACCAGCCATCTTGTCGCCGACAGAAATATGACGTTTCGAAGCGACGTACACCTTAACCATCTGCAGCACACCACTCGGCAACTCATCGCCTCGTTTCATGCTGTTCAGGCGATGATCCTCTTCGTCAATAATTGCCTCAACTGCTGGCCATTCCTCCTTGATCAGCTTGCGAGCTGCGGTCTTCTTCTGAGCACTGCGGATATCCAATCCCTCAAAGTATGCCAGAAATCCGCGAGAGAATTCGGCAACCGCCTTCTTCTCCTGGAGTGAGCCCATATCACGACCGTCAGGATCAGTCAGGGCGTCACCCAACTCAGACTTCATTGAAGCAGCAAACTTTTGGAATGCTTCGGTGATCTTTGTGTCACCTTCCTCTTCAGTCTTCTTCAGCTCGTCCTCAAATTTCTTCCGCTCAAGATCCGAAAGACTCATCCGGCGAGAGAACTTCTCTGTGTTAATAACAATCCCACCAACACCGCTCGGCACCTCAAGCGATTCGTTTTTTACGTCTTCGCCAGCACGACCAAAGATCGCGTGCAACAGCTTTTCTTCCGGCGTGAGCTCTGACTTCGCTTTCGGCGAAACCTTACCTACCAGAATGTCGCCCGGAAGAACTCGCGTACCGATCCGCACAATCCCATCGTCGTCCAGATGGTGCAGCGCCTTTTCGCTGACGTTCGGAATATCTCGAGTGAATTCCTCGCGTCCCAGCTTGGTTTCGCGAATCTCAACATCAAACTCATCCAGATGAATGGACGTATAGACATCTTCTTTAACCAAACGCTCTGACAGAATAATCGCGTCTTCAAAGTTGTAGCCGTTCCACGACATGAACGCGACGGTCACATTCCGCCCCAAAGCCAGCGATCCACGACGGGTCGCCGCACTGTCGCACAACAACTGCCCTGCCTTGACTTTGTCACCGATCGCAACGATCGGCTTCTGATTCAAACAGGTTCGCTCATTCAGCCTAACGAATTTTCGCAGAGGATATTTACGGTCATCAATTTCGATAACGTTGGCGTCAACATAGGTCACGGTTCCAGCCCGTTCGGCTCTCTGCAGCATGCCAGAGTGCTGAGCAACGTAATCTTCCATGCCGGTACCAACGACTGGACGCTCTGTAATCAGTAGCGGAACAGCCTGTCGCTGCATGTTCGAACCCATCAACGCTCGGTTCGCGTCATCGTGCTCGAGGAACGGAATCAAACCAGCAGATACGCCGACCATCTGGCATGGCGCCACGTCGGTGTACTGAACCTTTTCTTTAGGGACCCAAACCACGTCGCTCTTGAACCGAGCGAGAACCAAGTCATCCAGAATCTGGCCATCCTTGATCGGTGTATCCGCTGGAGCAACGTGACCAAATGACTCTTCGTCAGCACGCAGCCAGACGACTTCGTCCGTCACCTTCCCGTCTGCAACTTTTCGGTATGGGGTGATCAGGAATCCATAATCATCAACCTTAGCAAAGATCCCCAGGCTGGAAATCAAACCAATATTCGTACCTTCCGGCGTCTCAATCGGACAAATACGACCGTAATGCGAAATATGAACGTCGCGAACCTCAAAGCCCGCCCGCTTTCTGTTCAAACCGCCAGGCCCCAGTGCACTCAGCCGACGCTCGTGTGTCAGCATTGAAAGCGGGTTGGTCTGGTCCACTACCTGAGACAACTCGCTACGACCGTAAAAGAAATCGATCGCCGCCGACACGCTCTTCGGATTAATCAGCGTCCGCGGAGTCATGCTGTCGACTTCCTTCAGGCTCATTCGCTCCTGAACTGTGCGACGAAGCTTCAAGAATCCTTTGCGAATTTCATCCGCACCAAGCTCGTCGATTGTTCGCAATCGACGATTTCCCAAGTTGTCAATGTCGTCGATCTGCGCAGTCTCGTCATTCAACCGCAGACGCATCAAATAACGAATCGCGTTCACGAAGTCTTCCGGACGCAAAGTCATTTCATCATCAGGAATATCCTGACTGAACTTGCGGTTGATACGAAAACGGCCGACGCGACCCAGACGATACCGATTAAGGTCAAAGAACTTTTCTTTGAACAGGTCAGACGCCTTGTCCAGATTTGGCGGGTTACCAGGACGTAGGCGCTGATAAATTCGGAGCAATGCCTCCTCGTGAGTGGCAGTGTTATCTTCAGCCAATGACTTAAGAATCAAAAGATCTTCCGGACCAATCACCAGCTCGATCGTCTTCAGGCCTGACGCAAGGAGATCATCGATCATCTCCTCCAAAATCACACCACCGCTATCAACCAGAATTTCACCAGCACGTGAATGATTCGCGGGGTATACAACATCCACCACGGCATACCGACCAATCAGCTTCCCCGGCTCTGTCTTTGGTGTCAGCTTCATTTCCTCCGTATCGTGATACAGACGAATGATCTCCGCGTTACTGGAGTACTCCACTGACATTGCCCGCAGCAACGTCATCGCAGAGAACTTACCGCTCTGGTCAATCCGGACAGCAACAGCGTCCTTCTTGGTACAGATCAGTTCGATCCAGCTACCGCGTTCCGGAATAATTCGGCAGGACTGCGTCTTACGATCACTACTGGCAGTTTCTTCCGCCATTACAAAGTCGACACCAGGAGAACGATGCAACTGACTAACAACGACCCGCTCAGCACCGTTGACGATGAACTCACCGCCACCGATCATAATTGGGATGTCACCGAGATACACCTCTTCCTCAACAGGCTGTTCCTTAATCAAACGGAGCCAAACCCGAAAAGGTCGACCATACGTCAGTCGCAACTGACGACACTCAGGCGGCGTGTAACGAGGCTTGCCGAGTTCGTAGCGAACATATTCCAAACGGAATTGCCCATCGTAGCTTTCGATTGGAAAGACTTCTCGCAGAATCCCCTCCAAACCCTGCTCGAGGCGATCGCGCGAAGAACGTTCCACCTGGAGAAAGCGAGAATACGATTCGGTCTGAATACGAGTTAAATCAGTAATCTCGTAGTCAGCCTGGATTTTTCCAAAGTTTCGAACCGTGTCCTGGTCGATTGTACGAACAGAGGGTACTGGCATTGCAGCAATTGCCTTTTAATTCAACGATACGATACGGAACGGACGACACGAACTAGATCGAATAAGTTTTCAGCGCGCGACAAAAGACACTTGCCCAGACTGAGCAACTGCCCTGAAACCACCAAATGCAATGGCGAATAAGCGTTGATAATCCGACCAGCCGTTGACCAAACTCCCGAAACGCACAAACACACCCCAAAGAAGCGCGAAGCGATTCCGAGAAGGCTACCAAACAAGGAAGCCAATGCCAATTAACACGATCAGCTGAAGCGGCTTTCGCCACTTCAGCCTTCGTAGTGAAGCTTCAATACCGACGAATCAGTATTACTTAATTTCGCAGGTACCGCCGGCAGCTTCGATTTCTGCCTTCAGTTTTGCGGCATCGTCTTTCGACAAGCCTTCCTTGACGGCTTTCGGAGCCCCTTCTACAAGATCCTTGGCTTCTTTCAAGCCCAGACCTGTAGCAGCGCGTACCACCTTGATGACTGGAATCTTCGAACCGCCGTCGCCGGTCAGAACCACGTCGAAAGCAGTCTGCTCAACTGCAGCCGCAGGTCCATCACCTTCAGCCGGAGGGGCGATCATCACAGCACCACCACCAGCTGGCTCGATATTGTGGGCCGCTTTCAGATAGTCCACAACTTTTTTGGCCTCAAGCAGCGTCAGGCCAACAATCTTGTCGCCCAGTTCCTTAGTGGCTGCATCAAATACCGTTGCTTCTGCTTCAGCAGTTGACATTAGTCTTAACCTTTCATTTTCTGTAAAGAAGCTACACAGGAAGAGAGAACCTCTTCACATTTCAAATATGTAATTATCGCCGGAACGAAACGGCTCGACGAATCATCGCAACACTCAATCCTCGTCGCCGGAGATCTTTTTCAGGCAACCAGCCAACTGACCACCCGGCCCCTGCAACGCACCAGCCAATTGACTTCCCGGCCCCAGCAAACAACCTGCCACCTGAGCAATCAACTCCATGCGTCCCGGGCTCTTACTCAGAGCCATAACTTCCTTGGCGTTCAGTCCCTGCCCCTCAACGGTAGCGCCCTTGATCTCCAGCTTAGCGAATTTTTTAGCCCACTTGGCGATCTCTTTTGACAGAGCAACCACATCATCGCCGCCCCAAACAAGCGTCGACGGGCCGGCCAGAACTGACTCCAGCCCTGAGACGCCCAAACGCTCCAACGCGTTTTTCGCAATCGAATTCTTAACCGTCAACGCCGAAATCTTCGACTCAGCCAAAGCGATACGCCATTTATTTGCCGAGATGGCATCCAACTTCGAACAGTCCACAACCAGCATATCTCTATGCTCACCAACCTGTGACTGAATTTCAGCGATCAGCATATCTTTTACGGGACGACTCATATCAACCTCGACCTCAACCAATTTCAACGACAAGTAGAACTCAGCGTGGAGACAGCCAAACGGACAACCTAAACCGCAACAGAGATACCAGGAGTCATCGTCCCGGAGATACTCAAGCCACGCAGATAAACACCCTTCGAAGTCGACGGCCTAAGGCCCTGAACAAGTTTTAGCAAAGCCTGTGTATTTTCACTCAACTGTTGCTGAGTGAACGACATCCGACCAACCACGCAATGCACGTTGGAACTAGAGTCAACACGAAACTCAACCTTACCAGCGCGGTACTCCCTGACGGCAGTCGCAATATCAGTTGTCACCGTACCCGCACGAGGAGAAGGCATCATCCCTCGAGGACCAAGAACGCGACCGAGCGGACCCACGACGCCCATCATATCCGGCGCCGCAATCGCCACATCAAACTCAAGCCAGCCGTCCTTGATGCGGTCAGCGAGCTCTTTGCCACCAACAACGTCAGCCCCGGCGGCCTCAGCAACAGCAACGTTATCTCCTTGGGCAAACACAACGACCCGCTGCGTCTTTCCGATACCGTGCGGCAAAACAATCGAACCCCGAACCATCTGATCTGCCTGCTTCGGATCAACACCAAGACGAAGCGCAACCTCGACGGCCTGATCAAACGCACACGCCTTAACACCCTTGGGAAGCCCCTTCTCCAATGACTGGAGGGCCTCAACGGCAGCAGCCAACTCAAGAACATTATACCCAGCAGCCTTCTTCAGCAGAGCCTGCATTCGCTTTGAGCGACGAGCCATCACTTCACCCGATTCATTCAAACAAAAAGAAAATACCACCAACAGCCAGCAGCGAACTACTCCACCACCTCAAGCCCCATACTGCGTGCTGTACCAGCAATCACCCGAGCCGCCTTAGCGATAGAACCAGCATTCATATCAGCAAACTTCAGTGTCGCAATTTCCTCAAGCTGTGCCTGAGTCACCGTCCCAACCTTCGTCTTTAGCGGACTACCGGAGCCCATAGCAATGCCAGCAGCTTTCTTCAGCAGCACTGCTGCTGGAGGACTCTTCAAAATAAACTCAAAAGTACGATCGTTATAAACGCTGATCACAACAGGAATCACAGTCCCCATCATGTCCCGCGTTCGTTCGTTAAACTGCTGAACGAACTGCGCAATGTTCACGCCATGCGGACCCAAAGCCGTACCAACAGGAGGCGCAGGAGTGGCCTGACCACCCTTCACCTGCACCTTAATCTGAATTACCAGTTGCTTGCCCATAGCCAGCAGTCCCAAACTTCAAAAAAAACTTAAACCGACTCAACCTGCCAATGATCCAACTCCACCGGAGTCGACCGACCAAAGATTTCAATCAACACAGAAATCTTACCATTATGCTCATCGACACCTTCAACAGTGCCTTCGAACGCCTCAAACGTCCCCTCGCGAATCTTCACCACATCGCCCTGGGCGAATTCAATCTTCACCTTCGGAGCCGAATCAGCATCAGCCTCAGCCTTACCCAGCATTCGATCAACCTCGAACTGCTCCATTGCCATCGGCTTTCCAGCAGCACCGGCGAAATCCCCGACACCACTCGTGTCCCGCACGAGATACCAAGTATCATCGTTCAGAACCATGTTTATCATGATATATCCCGGGAACAATTTCCGGTCCTGCTCCTTAGCCTTACCACTTCGAGTATCAACCACCTTCTCAGATGGGATCATGATCTCGCCAAAAAACTCCTCAAGGCCCTCTAACTTAATCTTCTTCAACAGAGCATCGCGAATCGTCCGCTCGCGATTCGTCTGAACCTTGAGTACATACCAGAGTTTTTCTGTGGATGAACTGGACTCCGAAGATTCACCAGACATTGATCCATCGCCACCGCAAAGACAGGACCTCAGGCCCAAAAATTGGAAGCCGGGTATCCTGACCTCCGATGACTCGAATTTCAACCACCGACTCCACCGGAGTCACGGTTTCGCGATACTAACAAAGATCGGCGATAAAACCTCTGACTTTGCCGTACGACGCTGACAGAACATCGCCGAACAAACAAAGAGCCGAAGCAAACTAATACTCAATAAAGCTAATCAACGTAAACAGCCACCTCCACATGAAGTCGACCACAAACAGAAAAGCTCCCAAAAACAACATCGTCACAATAACCACGACAGTAGACTGCATAACCTGCTTACGCCCCGGCCAAACCACCTTGTCCAGCTCAGACTCAACGGAAATCAAGAACTCAGCGAACTGCGGTAGATTGACAACACGAAACGCAACCCAACACAACAACAGCCAGAGACCAAACGGAACACCAACGCGAACCGGCTGAGCCTCAGAGTCGAGAATATTGGTGGAAAGACTAAACGCAGCGAACGCACAGACCACAGCAAGCGCAACAAATGTCAACTGCCGAACAAACTTGCCCTGAGTTGGCTTATAGAAGCCAATCCGAAACAACTCAGCAACTACCCCACCACTGGACATTCGCGCAACTCTCAAAAAAGAACCACCAAGGCCATTACCAAAACACGGACGGAGGGACTTGAACCCCCAACCTGCGGATTTGGAATCCGCTGCTCTGCCAATTGAGCTACGTCCGTCCAATATCCGCAGCCAGCTATGCTACACAACCACTGGCAGTGCCTTAACACTCGCCGGACAGCCACCAGAGTTACTTCTTCCGAGACTCTTTGTGCAAGGTGTGCTTTCGCAGCTTCGGACAATAACGCATCAACTCAAGACGCTCCGTGCCGCGAGTCTCCTTAATCACCCGGTAATTCCGCATACCGGTCTCAGTACACTCCAACCAAACGTATTCTCGCACGGGAGCACCCCTTAACCAAAACAAAAAGCCACCTGCATACCAACGCGATAAACAGGCAGCAAATTTACTTCATCACTGATCCCATCGAATCACAACAACCCGACAGCAGCAAATCAAAGACTACTCCAGGATCTTCGTAACAACACCCGAACCAACAGTTCGACCACCCTCACGAATTGCGAACCGAACACCTTCAACAATTGCGATCGGCTTACCAAGAGACACTTCAACCTTAACGTTGTCGCCTGGCATACACATCTCAGCGCCACCAAGCAGCGCTGTCGTGCCAGTCACGTCCGTTGTCCGAAAGTAGAACTGCGGACGATACCCCGAGAAGAACGGCGTGTGTCGACCACCCTCTTCTTTACTCAGAACATAAACTTCGCCCTCAAACTTCGTATGAGGCTTGATGGAACCAGGAGCTGCCAAAACCTGACCACGCTGAACATCCTCCTTCTTCAAGCCACGAAGAAGAATCCCAACATTGTCACCAGCCTGACCCTGATCAAGCAGTTTTTTGAACATCTCAACGCCAGTGCACGTCGTCTCAACAGTATCAGCAAGACCAATCAAATGCACCTTCTCACCAACCTTAACAACCCCCTGCTCAATACGACCAGTCGCAACCGTACCACGACCTTCAATTGAGAAGACGTCTTCGATTGCCATCAGGAATGGTTTAGCAGAATCTCGCTCAGGCTCAGGAATATAAGCATCCAGCTGTTCCATCAACTCAGTAATGCAAGCACTAAACTTTTCATCATTAGGAGCATCCAGCGCACCCTTCGCATTCCCCTTGACAAGCGGAATATCATCGCCAGGGAAGCCGTACTTCGTCAGCAGGTCACGAACCTCCAGCTCAACCAGCTCAAGCAGATCCTCATCATCAACAAGGTCAACCTTGTTCATGAACACAACCAGAGCAGGAACACCCACCTGGCGAGCCAACAGAATGTGTTCACGCGTCTGAGGCATTGGACCACTATCAGCCGCAACCACCAGAATAGCACCGTCCATCTGGGCAGCACCGGTGATCATGTTCTTAATAAAGTCCGCGTGACCCGGACAGTCAATGTGCGCGTAGTGACGATTCGGAGTCTCATACTCAACGTGACTCGCAGCAATCGTCACCGTCTTCGTGGCATCACGAACGGTACCACCTTTGGCAATATCCGCGTAGCTCTTTGCCACGCCCAAACCCTTAGCAGCCTGAACAGCGAGAATCGCTGCAGTTGTAGTTGTCTTACCATGGTCAATGTGACCAATAGTCCCCACGTTAACATGAGGCTTTGTACGAGCGAATGTCTCTTTTGCCATCTCAAACTCCACGCCAGAAGCAACAGCCCTTCACCGGTGCCATTGACAAAACGTTCAAAAAACAAATCCAGCACCCCACACGGAGCACCACCTCACGCCACCAACACCCAAAGCTGCTGATGGGACTTGAACCCATGACCTCGTCCTTACCAAGGACGTACTCTACCAACTGAGCTACAGCAGCGTCGTCCGAGCGGACCCGGAAGAGCGGGCGATGGGAATCGAACCCACACGACCAGCTTGGAAGGCTGGAGTTCTACCATTGAACTACGCCCGCGACACTCGCGCTCAGCAAAAATCTTTACGAAACACGAGAGTGGGGGCAGCAGGATTCGAACCTGCGAAGGCGTACGCCACCAGATTTACAGTCTGGCCCATTTGGCCGCTCTGGAACACCCCCCCAAAATTTTCCGTCAACGATGCAGATTGAGTACTTCGACACACCTCGTTCTACTAAAGTTCAACGAAGCTAGCGGAGGGACTTGAACCCACAACATCTGGTTTACAAAACCAGTGCTCTACCAATTGAGCTACGCTAGCGCAAACCGCTCGCCGAAGCGAGCCGGGCAGTATAGCAATCGGAATTGCCCAAGCAAGGCCGATCGCGGAAACCAACGGCGGAGTCTCGATTTAGGAGAATTCAACCACCATGGGACTTTCATTCGTCGAAACATTTTTCACGAACCCGAGGCATTAGGGCAACCAATTCGCAGATTTTCTGATCCTCATGTAGTCGGCACACCGCGTGACCGAGTCGAGCAAAACGGCGAGTCAGACGGAGAAAAGCTAATATTTCCTAAAAACCAGGACTGACTTCCACGACCTGGCAACGTGAAGCCCCGATCACGGAAGCGACCCGGCGTCAAACGGACGCCGGGTCGCAAGATCGACTCAAGACTCAGAAGCGAGAATTCTCAAATCCCCGGAATATCGACCTGCTTGCGCTGTGCGATGCGTCGAAGTTTCTCCAGCGTCCGAACCTCAATCTGTCGAACACGCTCTTTCGTAACCCCCAGCCGATTCCCAACTTGCTCAAGCGTTTCCGGTTCGCTACCTTTGCCCAGACCGTAGCGGCAGGAAATCACCTTTCGTTCTCGGCCGTTCAACTCCTCGAGAATCTCCATCAATGCGTTACGTTGTGAATTATTGACCAGCTCCTCGGCGAACGCGTTTCCACGACCATCTTCAGAATCATAGAAGATTTCATCGAACCCAGTCCGAAATCGGTCCAGCCGAGTGTGCTCAGCCGGCACGGAACGAGCGAAGTTCTTCATGATCGCCCATGACGCATATGTCGAGAACTTGTTTCCGCGGGCGTAATCGAACTTTTCGATCGCCCGAATCAAAGACATATTTCCATCACTCACGAGCTCGAAGAAATTCACTCCGGGCTTCATATGGCGTTTTGCAATAGACACGACCAACCGCAAATTCGAACGAGTCAGCATGTTCTTGACACCATTCGCATCCTCCAGCAGCGACTCCATCTTCTTAACCACACGTGCTGCCGTCCGACGAACATCGAGCGTTTTCTGAAGTTCGGATGCCTGATACTTCAGGAAGTTCATCTTTCTGAAGTAGTACTGCTCCTGAGCCTTATTCAGCAGCGGGACCTTATACAGCTCAGCCAGATAAGCCGGCAGCCCTGACGGGACACGCAGGCTCCCCTTCTGCGGGTCATAATCGGGTGCTGTGCCGCAGATAATTCCCTCGGCACCCTCCATACGGTACTCATCGCTGTCCATATAATCGATTGGAACAGCCTTCAGTCGCTTGATGCGAACTTCAGCCAGAATCCCATGCACTGCGGGCTTGCTGCGACCGAAACGTCGAGCCAGGTCGGCAATCGAGATCCCCTGAGCATGCAAGTCAAACATTAAAGACTGGTGCTCGACGGAAACCTGACCAGCAACCTTGGGAAAAATCGCGTTTTCAGGATGTGACTTATCGTAATCACGAAGCGTGTACCGAACTGTCTCCGTCGCTCGCCCCAGTTTTTGTCCCAACTGGCGACTCACTTCGGTGAGACCCAACCCGGTCGCCGCCATTGCGCGAGCATCAATGATAATTTGCTGACGCTCAGAGTCGGACATTTGACGAAAGGTCCGTCCGCGGTCAATTTCCTTCTGGTGCGCCGCGACGAAACGATCAAGTGTTGATTTTGGAATCACCACTCGCTTACGGCCATCTACTTTCAGCCGGCGACTCGCCAAACCACGGTCCCGCCAGCGATCAACAGTCTTCGCAGACACATTGAATTGCTCACTGATCTCCTGCACAGTCAGGACTGGTTCGCCCAAATCTGCGGCCGAAACGTTCAGACTGTCTGACAGGTCTTCAACGAAACAACGCAAGTCGTGAGCCAGGTCTTCGCCCGTAACGTTCGAATCCTCATCCGCCTCAGGCCGGTAGCCCGTAATTTCATGGCAGATGTTTCCGTAGACGTATTTCATTTCACTGTCGATTGACAGCAGAAATGCCTCCGCCTGCAAAATTTGCTTGTTCCGGACGCTTTGAGGGGCGAATCGAACCTGCTGAGCTGCAAGTTCCTGAATCTGAATTGATCGGTATCTGGGCATAATGACCTCCTTTTTTGAAACTGGCATTCTGCCAGCTGTTGCATAAACCTTTAGGCAAAGCTCATGCCGGACGCCTGTCGACCGTCTTGGCCGAAACACTTCCGAAACACCAAAAGCCCGTCTTGGACTGGAAAACAACTCCGCAAAACAATCTAAAAATTCACCTGCAGCACCAAAAGACACAAGGTCAACGTTGTAAATACGTAAAATGAAGACGCCGGGATTGCAAAAACGTTCGTCAGTTTTTCAAACGGCGGCTAGTTTCTTTAGAACGCTGGAGCAAGCCGTTTTTGCCTGAATACTTTAAGGACGTAGATAACACTCCAATTCTTACACCAGAAACGTGCCATCACCTGGATAAGGTGACATCAATTTGACAACTGTATTGTATTAGACGCATCATTTTGCTGCGTTGTCGCGAATCACACCTACCAAAGAAAGGTTGCCACCGAACGCAGTTCCCGAGTCAATCTCCATAAAGTATTTGGCTTTAGCTGCTTGGGTTATACGACCGTGTTTTCGAAAAACAAAAAGACGGGGTACGACGATTGCTTAATCTATTCTCTATCTCAACACTATTGCTGTAGTCCTACACGGGAGTTCGTACGCGATCCCGCGAAATTTGCTGACCAACACCGCGACTTTTCCAGATCTTTGAATTCTGCGAGGCTTCTGATGCCAACGCCTGAAGTTTTTTTTGGGGCAATGATCTCCACAATCGGAATCGGCCTGATTTGCTTTCATGTTCGCTCACATCGCGGGCATTTGGCGGACGAGAAGCTTTCCGAGCCTGATCATCGTTTTTATCAGCACCAGTATTTTCGCAGGCTGCAGACATCAACTTTGGCGGTCACTCTAGGAGCGTTGATTGGTCTTTGCGGATACCTGAAGGCCTTCGAGGAGTCGCCGATTTTCGCAACGACCTACGTAATCGGCTTGTTGCTGTTGGCATTGTGGCTGGTATTACTGGCAATCAGCGATGCAATGGCCTCGCGCGTTTATGCGAGTCAACTGCGGCGGCGAAACCTG
The DNA here is from genome assembly GCA_937919915.1 of uncultured Planctomycetaceae bacterium. GTDB lineage: Bacteria > Planctomycetota > Planctomycetia > Planctomycetales > Planctomycetaceae > Fuerstiella. The sequence continues at coordinate 11,690 of CALFOL010000804.1, read as the reverse complement.
GCTCCGCAAAAGTCCTTGAAAGAGACCCTCGCGGAAGTCAGACAGGCGCATGGCCTCGATCCGAACAATTAGTAGCCAGCCTCCGCGTTTACCGCAGCCATTCAGCCCGCCCACGCTGTAGCTGTTTCAACGTCGCTTCACGGAATGGATTGTCAAAGTCGCCGTGCGGTCGATCGTCAAACTTTTCAGGTGCGATCAGTCGAGCAATCTGCTTTCCGAATCCAACAGACGGATTCAAATAGAACGAAAGTCTGGCATGACTCACCAGCGTCTCCCGGTCGTCACTGCAGCGGGCCAACTGAAAGTAAGCCTGCCCCAGCAGCGTGGCAACAGCGTCGTTCGCGCGAGCCACCGATTTGGCGTCATGCAGATCAACTGCGCGCTGCAGAACTTTCCGGGCTTCGTTCTTCAGCCCCAGTGCCAAATAACGTGATCCGAGGTCTGTGGCAGTCGCGAGGTCTGCTGGTACCGCTGCAGACGCCAGACTCAATCGCCGAATTTCCGCGGCATCCAGCCTTTGATTGGGTTTGCTCCACTTGGCTTCAGTCTCAGAACCGATCAGCTGTGCGGAATCGACAGTTGCGAGACGTTGTTCCCAGTTCTCCAATGCCAACACCTTGCCGTCTTCCCCAACGAAGAATGTCTTCGGCACAGCCCCGAACTGCGTTGCATAGTCTGGGTCGACAAGTGCGGGAAATGTGACACCAAAGCGGTCGTAGTATTTTTTGGCTGGCGGCACACCTTCCGCATCCAGGGCGAGCCCAACGATAGTGAAACCTTCGTCCCCCAGCTGCTCAAATTTTTTCTGCCACACGGGCAGGTTGTTGCGACAGAATCACCAGCTTGCCCAGCAGTAGAGGATGTATTTCCGGCCGAGAAACTTCGAAAACCGCACTTCGTTACCGTCCATATCCATCAGCGGAATATCCGGCAATGTACGCCAACGCCAAAACCACGTCCCTTGCCCCAGGCTGCGTTGTAGGACGGAACATTCGCCGCATTGTTAGCAGGCAAAGCACTGAGTCGCACGTGTTCACCTTCACCAAAGATCTGAACCTGCATGGCAGCAGAGACGTCCGCCGATGCCAGATACAGATCACCGTCTGCGATTCGGTGATTCGATGTGCTTGAGTTGCACAGGAACACAAACGCCATCGCCCTGCCCTCCCCGGCAAAACGTCAGTAGGTGGCCGTCCTGAAGTGTTTCCAACTTGTATTCCAGGGTGTTTGCGACATCCAACGCGTTGCGGAACACAATGCCATCAATGCGTTTGACTTTCACAAGTTTGTCCGCAGCCATAGCCTGAACGGCGATCAGGCAAAACAACGGAAGCGTTAGCATCATTTTCATGTGGCAATCCTGACATCAAAGAAGTTTGCTTGAAGTCTGATTATGCACAGTAAACTGAGAATTGGCCAGCGCCACTGTTGAAACGGCGTCTCGTGAATTACGACCTCAGCGACGTTCGCTGGTCGTGCGGTCCCGCGCCCGCGGGTTTGCGAATGACAACCGGAAAGCTGCTCTAAATCACATCATCCACAATTTTTCTGCGGCGACTGCGACGGCGGCTGCGATGCGCGAGCCGGTCATCATGAATGCTGCCTTCAGCAAAGAACGATCCGGCCAGCAGCCGATAGAAAAACAGCAGTGTGAAGGCGCCCAGTGTGGCGGCGAAGAATCCCTTGAAGCTGATGGGATCAATCTGAGCATCACGCCAGAAAAACAGCACCGTGCCGCAACCGATGACACTTCCGCCGATTCCCATCAGCATGGTGCCGACAGCACCGCCGGGATCTCTGCCTGGCATGATGGCTTTCGCAGCCAGTCCCGTCAAAGTGCCGAAGCCAACCCAGCGCAGCAGCTCATTCAGACTATTTCTGACGATCTCCATGACTTCGGTTTCGGACACAACAAGGCTCCTGGCCACATCAAACGATTGGGGCACATCAAACGATTGGGGCACATCAGCAAACTACATCGAACGCTGGGAAGTCCCAATACTGACTTCGTCAGAACCTCGGATTCAGATTCACTCCACCTGCCAATGCATGCGTACTCAGGCGTACTTCGCGAGTCAATCAGCAATTACTGCCGGTCTTCCAGGCTCGTAGACGATTTACGAACGGCAGGATACGCATTAGGATTCGAAGAGTCATCACTGCAAACCAACCGAAATGAAAGTCCATTTTGATGAATCAGTCGATCCCGCTCCTTGCCACCTTGCTCGCGTTGTCTCTGACCAACACCAGTTTTGCTGATGAAGTCAAAAAACAGAAAAAGCCAGCCGTTAGAAAACCAAATCCTGCGATGGCCAAAGTGGAAGACGTCGCTGGCCTGCCGCGCGTCCTGCTGATCGGCGATTCGATTTCTATTGGATACACCGTCCCAGTGCGAAAGCTGTTGCAGGGCAAGGCAAATGTACACCGCCCACTGACGAACTGTGGCCCGACATCAAGAGGCGTTGCGGATATCGACAAATGGCTGGGCGGCGGAAAATGGGACGTCATTCACTTCAACTGGGGACTGCACGATCTGAAATACATGGGGCCAAACGGCAAGAATCTAGCCGATCCCAATGCCGACGGCAGCTCTCAACAGGTGCCACCGGACAAGTACGAAGAGAATCTCAAAGCACTCGTCGCTCGCCTGAAGAAAACCGGAGCAAAACTGATCTGGCGATCCACAACTCCCGTGCCGGAAGGTTGCGCAGGACGAGTCGTCGGAGATTCAGTGAAGTACAACACGATCGCCAAAACGATCATGGACGAAAATGGCATCGCGATCGACGACCAATACGCGTTCTGCATGACGAAGCTGGACAAAATTCAGCTTCCCGCGAACGTCCACTTTTCGCCGTCAGGGTCTCAGGAACTTGCACAGCAGGCGGTCGCTGCGATTGAAAAGGCATTGAAGTAGTCGCTTGCAAACAACCAAAACCGTTCGATTCTAAACAGCAGCCTGCGACTTCTGATCAATCAAAGCATCCAATTCGGCCTTCAGCTTCGCCAGAATTTCGTCGTAGGTGAACGCACCGATACTCTCAGGGCCCTTTTTCAGGTTAACGTGCGTCGGGCCACACCAGAGGCCCAGATCTGCGTCGTCTGTTTCACCCGGTCCGTTGACTCGACAACCCATAACAGCGATCGTCAGCGAATGATCCTGAGCATAAGCCGTCATATCGCGAACCTGCTCAGCCAGGTCGATGAACGCTTCGTTTTCAACACGTGAGCAGCTCGGGCAACTGATGATGTTCAGTGTCTTTAGGCCATAGTCCACCACTGAACGCACGCGGCCATTGGCGATATCGTCCAGGATTTGACGCCCCGCTGCGATTTCCTCAGCCTTGCGATTGTTCGCAACTGTCAACGAAACGCGGATGGTGTCACCAATGCCGCGACTGATCAGTTGCTCGAACGCGATCCGAGTCTTAATCACCCCATCAGGAGGCATGCCGGCTTCCGTCACACCAAGATGCAGCGGCACGTCCGGACGCTTCTCTGCGAACCGCTTGTTAACTTCGATCACTTTCTGTGGATCAGAATCCTTCAGCGACACGCAATACCGCGTGAAGTCGTAATCATCCAGCAGCTGACAGTGATCCCATGCGCTTTCGAGCATTGGAGAAATCGAATCGCCATCCGCGTACTTCGCCTTCATCGCCGGATCCACGGAACCACAATTCACACCGACTCGCAGCGCGCAATCATTGTCGCGAGCAACATCGGCAAGATAACGGACCTTATCTTCCCACGGCTTTTCGCGTTCGTGATGATACAGATGCCCTGGGTTGTAACGCAGTTTTTCGACAAACGGAGCGATCACTTCAGCCAGTCGATAGTTTTCCTGCAGGTCAACGGACAGATTGCCTTCCACCTGACTGCGAATTTCAATCAGGGCCTCGGCGTCTTTTTGACTGTCGATGGCGACCCGCACCACGTCCGCTCCGGCATTGACCAGATCACGAATCTGCGACACCGTTTTATCTATATCCTGAGTCCTGGTGGCGGTCATGCTCTGCACGGCAATCGGCGAACCGCTGCCGATCGCAATGCTGCCAATTTTGACCAGTCGAGTTGGATTTCGTTCGATCGTCACTGCATACTTCCACGAGAAAGACGGTTAAAACACTTACGTTGGAGCAGATTACTTATTGTTGTGAACGGTACTCGCTCGCGGGAGCAGGCTTGCTTCGATCGAAACGCGTGCCCGCGGCCACAAGTCAGCAGCGTAATCCGCTGTACGGCGCCTCGTAACGTCAAAAAGAAGGGCCAAACCTCTGGACCTGCACTATCTACGCGGAGTATCTTCGAGCCGCGAGATGGAACAACCCAGATTTTGACGCGATTCTTACCTGAAACCGCATTTTTCACAGTAATGCAACCGATTCCGCCGAACAAAGGTGGGATCTGCGACTTGCCGAAGCGGCTTTCAGACTTTACCGTCCGCGTCCGCCGAAATTCTTCCCTCGCCGGATATCCCCAGAACACTTTTCCCTCCGAGACATCAGTTATGTCAAGCCTACGTGTTGCAGCTGTGATTTCCACCCTCCTTCTCATTGCGACGGCGGTTAACGCTGCCGACTGGCCTCAATGGCGCGGCCCGAACCGAGACGGAAAGTCGACCGAAACCGGCCTGGATCTCGACTGGACTGACGGCGCTCCGAAAATGCTTTGGCGAGTTGATGGCGTCGGTTCTGGATATTCGAGTCTGGCAATCGTGGACAACACGATTTACACGACTGGAAACACAAAAGAGGCCCAGGTGGTCGTCGCACGAAACGCCAGCGATGGTGCGGAAATCTGGTCGACGCCTTTGACCGACAAAGCTCCCAAGCATGGATACGATGGAGCTCGCTGCACGCCGTCCGTCACGGACCAGCATCTGTATGTTGTCACTTCGGATGGACAGATCGTTTGCCTTAAGCGGGGCGACGGCAGCAAGGTTTGGGCAAAAAACTTCAGCCAGGAATGGGATGGCAAGATGATGAGCGGCTGGGGATTCTCAGAATCTCCGCTGGTCGACGGTGACCGCGTGATCTGCACCCCCGGCGGCAAAGACGCACTCATCGTGGCCCTTGATCGTATGACGGGCAAGCAGATCTGGGCCAGCAAGTCGTTCGAATCGGACAAAGGCAAAGACGGAGCTGGCTATTCTTCTGTAGTGATCAGTCACGCTGGCGGAATCAAGCAGTATGTCACCCTAACCGGTCGCGGAGTGATCAGTGTGAACGCCGAAGACGGTTCGATTCTGTGGACGTACGCTCGCGTTGCCAACGGCACAGCAAATATTCCGACACCCGTCATCATCGACGACTATGTCTTTTGCTCGTCGGGATATGGCACAGGATCGGCCCTGCTGCACATCACCAAAAATGGTTCAAACCTGAACGCCAACGAAGAGTACTTCCTTGACGCGGGCACGCTGCAAAACCATCACGGTGGCATGATTCGCGATGGCGATTACATTTATTGTGGACACGGGCACAACGAAGGCTTTCCCACCTGCGTGAAGATCGATTCCGGTGAGATTGTCTGGGGCGGAAAACTTCGAGGCGTCGGTAAGAAATCGGCAGCCGTCACGATGGTGGGCGACCATCTGCTGTTCCGTTACGAATCCGGGCACCTGGCATCGATCGTAGCAACTCCGGACAGTTACCAGCTAAAGGGTCACTTCATGCCGGATTACCAGGAAGGCAAAAGCTGGTCGCATCCGGTGGTTGTTGGTGGCAAGCTGTATCTCCGAGAACAAAACGTACTGATGTGTTACGACTTACGTAGCTGATCCAGTAGCAGGATGGGCGCATCGGTCCGCGGGTTTCTTGCGGACTGATGGACACCCGCCTCACAGCGGCCCGAAGGGAAACCCCCCGATCTCGATCCGCGGCGATTCCAGCGGAGGAAACTGTTCCGCTACCAACTGAGCCAGCGCCCATCGCGCGGCTTCTCCGAGCAGCGAGTGCACACCGTACTTTTCGCGAGCCCGCTTGAGTTCCGAAGCCGTAGAACGTGCATTCATGTAGGCAAGTGCCAGGACACTCATGCGACGCACACGAAATTCTTCCGGAGCAAAGAGACTGTCATCGAAAATCCGTTCCACAAGCTTGTCGACCAAAACCTGATCCGGGTCATCGGTGTGAATTTTACCGATGGCCCATAGACCAGCCGCGCGTTTTTCCGCAGCACCAATTTTGCTGAATTGTTTTTCGCAGAGCGGTTGGAGCGATTCGGCCCGAACCAATCCCGCATGTTGAAACAAAAACGTAAGCTGCAGGTTTCCTGCCAAATTATCGTAGGTATTGATCGTTTCGAATCTCGCTGTTGTCGTCAGGTTAATCGCATCGGCCAATCCGGGATCGGGCATCAGGTGCAGCAGCCACGCGGCGGTCACATACACCTCCGCCCTTGGGTGTTGCAGCAATCGTACGCATTCCGGTTGCAATTCGCGATGCCGCAGTTCTGCGAGTAATACCAGCAATTGTTCCAACTGCTGCCAGTTAGTACTTGTATTACGGACGCTCATACCAGCGTTGTCAAGAATCTGTTGCTTAAAGGCTGAATTCGTCAACGCGACCGTCCGCAGTTCATTTCGAGCCGAATTGCGGACGCCAATATGCACGTCTGCGGTCATAGCATGCAGTATGTCGCAGCCCGCGACAGTGGGTAACTTATGAAGCACCTGAATCACAGCCAGACGAACGTTCGCGTCGGCATGCATCCGGCCGCGATCCAGCCGATTAACCAACACCGATGGCTTGAGCTCCGTCAGAATCTGCCAGCCCCGTGACGCCACAGCATTTGATTCATCATCGCACAACTTTGACAACAGCTGCAGTGCGACATCCGACTCCGTATGCTCAAGTAATGCGCAGGCACATAGCCGATCAATAACCGCACGATTCGCCAGCGATTGAGCAATCTCTGCAGCTCGAGTCCCATTGATGCGACCCAGCGCGCCCGCCGTCGCGTGACGAACCGACGCATGGACGGAGACTTTAGTCACCAGCGATTCAAGAGCTGGCACCGCAGACTTCTCGTTCAACTGGGCAAGACCGTCGCAGGCCAATGCAAGTAAGGGGCTGGAAAAAGCGTCCGGGTGCTCGATCCGATCGAGCCACGTTGCCTTCATTGCAGCACCGCCCCAACGGACAAAGTCAGGCTCAACTTCCAGGCAAAGCGATTCGTAACGTGGCACACAGCACTCTGCCACTACAGTCGCAAATTCCGCATTCCCGATCGCCGCCAAAGTCGACGCGCACGCCTGCTGCACCTGACGGTTCTTGTTTTCCGTCAGATACTTCTGCAGGTCCGCGCCGACATCCGCAACGTCAGCATGCTCTTCCAACTGCACTCGCTTCAGAGAACGAATCGCTTCGACCAGCATCTCATTATCCGGCGCCGAACGTAGAATTCTCTTCAAAAATTCGGCCATCGAATCTTCAAGATAGTACTCGTCTGCCGGAAGTTTGAGTTCCGGTTCAAGGTACATACGCCTGGGCAAGTCATTGAAGCGAACAATCCCGGAGAACTTCACTTCACCCTGATAGTCAAGCTCCTGAGCCGCGGAAGAACTACACCACGGCAGGAAAAAACAGAACGCCGCAATCACTCGCGACAGATTGAGGATGTTGTTCATCCGGCAAGACCAATACAAACAGGGCCAACAATGAAACAGTGGCTTCGAGAAAATAAGGTACGGCAGCAGCGGTCGGAAAATCTTAGTCCGGTTGCCAGAGTCTCCAGGTTCGAACATATAGCAACAACAACAGCACGGCACACATGACTCCGGAGACCATCCAGGTGGTCCGCAGTAAGCCATCGTAAGTCTCAAAACCCTGCACACCCATCGCATGCAATGCACCGGCCATCGCATTAACAGACAAAGCCTTCTCCACAAACGAATAACTGAACGGAGAATCCCGGTTGATCCAAACCAGCATCGAACCGCCATACAAGGCGACAAGGACACCATACGCAATCGTTGTGGCAACAGCCGTTGAGCGACAAAAACTGCTCACAGCGGCACTCACAAGCATGGCGACTAACGCAGTCAGCAGCAACGAAATGATCACCTGAATAACCTGAGCCTGCAGCACCGGTTTAATCACCATGATGATGCCATAACCCGGCAAAGAAGCGCAAAGCACAAGCAACAGAGTGATACAGACGCTGAGTAGTTTTCCGGACAATACGCGATGTACGCTCAGCGGGGTCGTCCGCAGCAAATTCCAGCCACCGCTTTCAATTTCCCCGGCGATCATGGCACCGGAAAGACCCGGTGTGAGCGCGATGATGAGCCCAATCTGAGCGACAATCATAATGCCGCCGACTTTTTCCACACCCCAGTCCAGCGTTCCCATCGTTGTCGCCAGCGACAGTAACAAAGACATCACGGCACAGGCCGAGATCATTCGCAGCAACCAATGTAAGCGGCCGAACTGTCGACTACGAAATTCCTTGACCATCAGCGGATTCAAATACCAGGGAATCCCCGACTTTCTTTTCTGCGGGTCAACCAGATACAACAAGCGCCGCGCGGCACGATGTGACCCTGATCGATCGTCTGTCATCAAACCCTGTGCGCGAGAGCGGTCCATCAGGGAATAGTTCATTCGCTGAACACAAACAATACTGCCAACAATGACAAAGATCGCGGCAGATACAATATAGGACCACATCAGATCTACAGACTCAATCGCCCCAGTGGCGGCGGGAGACGCGTCACCAACAAGTTGCATCAATGCAGGAATCGGTGACAGCTGTCGCAGTTTTTCGGCGATTGACGCGTAATTACTGTCGCCTCCCTGCAGAAACAAATGCGGAATCAGCACGACAACCGTCAAACAGAACGTCGCACCAAACGCCCAGCGCAAGCCCGCTTCCGGTGTACGTGCCAAGGTGCCGACCAGTAGTCCCAGTACAATGAGCTCGGCACAAATCACAGCCAGTAATGCGTACAGCGCCAACACGTCCGCCGTTGGCGAAATGGCCCCCATCGCATAACAGCACGCCATGGACGGCAAAGTGACGACCAACAATAACACAGCGAACCCAGCCAGCGCGATGAATTTTCCCGCGAATATTTCGGAGCGTGCCAGTGGAGAGTTCAGCAGAAGTTCCATCGTGTGGTGGCGGACTTCGCGAATCAAACCCGTTGCCGGAAACGCGGGCACCACGAACACAACCACAGCGAACATCGAATACGCGAGCCCCCGAAAAACGGCTCGTGCCTGTGTTCCGCTCAGATCTGCCGTCCCTGACGTCGGCCACTTCAGCAGGACGACAACGGAAAAGGCAAACGCGACCAGCACAAACACCCACACGGTGCGTTTCATCCGCAACAAACCCGGCAACTCGCGCCGTACAATTGCAAGACTGCCGTTCATGCCTGATCCTCCGCAACAGATGTCGCAGCATCTTCGGCAGACGCCTGGGCCTGCTGCGTGACGCTCATAAAGATATCTTCAAGGTCACCAGCAACTTCCCGAAACTGTGAAATTCGCTGTCCGCTCTGAACCAGTTGCTCCAACAAACACGACAGCTTGTCATCCGCGGCGGCCGTCCGAAACCGCACAGCGCCTTCCGATTCGGAAGGCGTGACTTCGCAGTCCTGCTCCAAAGCTCCACGAATCTGTTCCGCCACCGGCAGTACGCTGGCTGGGTCCAGCAGTTCGACTTCCATTGTCCGTCGAGGCGAAAGTTGACGACTAACTTCCGTCAACGTCCCACAAGCCTTCAGTTGTCCGCCAGCAAGAATTGCAATGCGGTCACAAATCCGTGAGAGCTCAGGAAGAATGTGGCTGGTCACGATCAGCGTTCGCCCCTCTTCCGCCAGTCGCAGCAGGATTTCCCGCATTTCAATTCTGGCCTGCGGATCCAGGCCATTCGCGGGTTCGTCAAGAATCAACACTTCCGGGCTGTGCAGCAGCGTACGAGCGATCCCGATACGCTGCTGCATACCGTGGCTCAGGCTCTCGACATAGCGGTCTTTCATCCATGTGGCGTTCGTCAGTTCCAGCACTTCCGCGATACGGAGCTGGCGTTGCTTCTGCGAAATCCCATACGCCGCGCCAAAGAAATCCAGATACTCCGTGACACGCATGTTGTCGTACGAACCGAATTTGTCGGGCATATAGCCGATCAATCGCCGGACCTTCTGAGCCTCCCGAGCACAGTCGACGCCCGCAATATGAGCCGTCCCGGAAGTCGGCCGAGTCAACCCGACCAGCACGCGAATCGCGGTGGTCTTGCCCGCCCCATTGGGACCGATAAAACCCAGAATCTCTCCCTTGTTCAGAGTCAGATTCAGATCATCCAACGCGACAAAGTCGCCGAAACGCTTCGTCAGATTTTTGATATCAACAACTGGTCTTGAGTCACGACTCACGGATTTTCCTTTTCGTTATGCGAAACTGCGGAAAGCCCGCAGAACCAATCACTCAATTCGAACACCCTTCAGCGACAGCATAAGCCGCTCAACCTTCCAGCCGTCGTCCCGCTCTACAGAATCTTCGTCAGCTTCCGCATGGATCGTTTTCCCGACGTCCAGTCGAAGATAGACGACGCCGGACTTTTGAATCGAAGCCAAATGCTCTGCACTCAGGGGCAACGTGTACAGTCCAGCAGGGCTGGACAGTTCTTCCAGCAACACAGGCGAATCACGCGGCCCCATGCTGATTGTCACGGGGCGTGAGCCAGCGTTGAGACGAATCGTCAACGTGCCTCCAGTCGCATCAAACGGCTCACAAACATCCGGCACATCAAATTCCAGCAAAGTGGCCAGAGCATTTTCTCGTTCCTGCCACTTTCGACTGGGATTGCTGAAGGCACCGCTGAGTCCACCGGACTCGTCTTTCACAGTCTTAAACGGCAGCAGCGCAGGAGGAATCCACAATTCACGGCCACTAGGCGGAGGTTGCAGATTCACCTCCTGAATAAACAATCTCGATCCCGCCTGTCGCGTCGTGTCATCGCCAATCCGAATGGAGCTCAGATTCAGATCCGACCAGTAGAACAACGTCAGAGAACGGGGATAAGCAACATCCAGAGCGGCGGTCTGGAACAGCTCATTATAAACAGCAGAACGTTGCTTCTGAGTATCTGACAGCAACGTCCCTGTCACAAATTCTGATGCGGCCAGCAGATCGTCCGATGTACCCTGAAAGCTGCCATCGTCGTTCATTCGCACGGACATGCGTTCGATAGCAGTCCCTGCCAAAATCATATCGGCAGGCTGTTTCACGTCATCGCCCTCGATGCGTCCGATCACCCCATGCTCATTCAGAGTCAGCGTCACCCGACCAGGCTGCTGCAACCGATTCAAGGATCGAATGCGGTAGTTTCGAATCCCGGCGGCCTGCTCGAGGTTATCCCAGTGTGACTCACCGGCATCGGTCCAGACCATCCGTTGGGGTGAGTTTCCCGTCGAAGCACTGATGGGCGTCATCAGTGAAAAATCTTCCAATCTGACGTCTAGACGCTGCGGTTCCGGATAAAACACCGAAGCGACACCATCGGCTGACAGGGTGTTTTGACCATTCACCACGGACGCGACCTGTTGCTGAATTGCGGTCGGGGGCGCCACGCTGCGCGAATGACCGCCCAGCCACACCGCAGGTACCGCACACAACAGTGCCAACACCGGAACAACCCAAAGTAACGCTTGAGACGCGTCTTTGCGCAGCAGCCAGAGT
>CALFOL010000803.1 GCA_937919915.1 uncultured Planctomycetaceae bacterium | reverse complement strand
TACAACCGCGGCTCACCTGTTACTCGGGAATCGCGAAGCTAAGGCTTTGGGACAGGAATGCCCATTGGTCGGCCACTTCTTCGATCACTTTGGACGTCGGCTTTCCGGCACCGTGGCCGGCTCGGGTTTCGATGCGGATTAGTGTTGGGGCGGTGCCTGATTGGCATGCCTGCAGTTGGGCGGCGAATTTGAAACTGTGGCCGGGGACGACGCGGTCATCGGTGTCAGCCGTTGTGATCAGCGTGGCTGGGTATTGAGTGCCGCCCTTTAAGTTGTGGTACGGTGAATAGGCGACGAGGGCTTTGAACTCTTCCGGATTGTCCGCACAGCCGTAATCGTCCACCCAAAATCGGCCAGCCGTGAACTGATGAAATCGCAACATGTCCATCACCCCGACGGCTGGTAAGCAGGCACCGTATAAGTCCGGTCGCTGAGTCATGCAGGCCCCGACGAGCAGCCCACCGTTGCTGCCGCCCTGAATGGCGAGTTTCTTTGGCGTCGTGTATTTGTTTTCAATTAGCCATTCAGCCGCCGCGATGAAGTCGTCGAACACGTTTTGCTTTGTCAGCTTGGTGCCCGCTTTGTGCCACGTCTTGCCGTATTCTCCGCCGCCGCGAAGGTTGGCCAACGCAAACACGCCGCCCATTTCCATCCACGCCAGTCGACTTACGCTGAAGCCTGGAGGCAGCGAAATGTTGAACCCGCCGTAGCCATAAAGCAAAGTCGGGTTGTTGCCGTTCAGTTCCACTCCCTTACGATGGCAAATAAACATCGGAACTCTTGTGCCGTCTTTGCTGGTGTAAAAGATCTGCTTTGTTTCGTAGTCGTCCGGCTTGAACTTAACGTCCGCTCGACGCAGCAACGTACTTTCGCCCGTTTCGATGTCGTAGCGATAGGTGCTTGGCGGCGTGGCGAAACTGCTGAAGCTGTAGAACGTTTCCTTGTGATCTCGCTTGCCGCCGAAGCCAGACGCCGTACCGATGCCGGGGAAGTCGACTTCTCGAATGAATTGCCCAGCCATGTCGTACCACAGCACCTGCGTGCGGGCGTCCTTCAGATACCGGCCCACGATCTTTTCACCGACGATGCTGGCCGCCGTCAGAGCGTTCTTTGTTTCGGCGACGACTTCCTTCCAGTTGTCCATTTCCGGCTTCTTCAGGTCGATCGCGATGACTCGACCCAGCGGTGCGTCGAGGTCCGTCTGGAAGATCAGCGTGTCGTCATCGTTGCCCAGGAAGGTGTACATGTAATCGAAATTGTCGATCAGCATGAACGGTTTGGCGTCCGGCGTTTTCAGATCTTTGACGACCACGCGGTAACGATCATCGGTCCCCTTCCAAATCGTCAGCACCAGATATTTGCCGTCTTCGGACACGTCGGCGCCGAAGCCCCATTCCGGTTCGTCGGGACGTTCGTAAATCAGTTCGTCGTCGGCCTGGGCCGTGGCGACTCGGTGGTAAAACACTTTCTGGTTCAGGTTCAGCGATTGAAACTCAGCCCCTTCTTTCGGTTCGTTGTAGCGAGAATAGAAGAAGCCTTTACTGTCCGGCGTCCATGACACGCTGCTGAATTTGATCCACTTCAATTCATCATCCAGCAGCTTGCCGGATTCGACCTCCAGAATCTTCCACGTCCGCCAGTCAGAGCCGCCGTCCTGGATTCCGTACGCACAATATTTACCATCGTCGCTGCACTGCGTGCCCGCCAACGCCACCGTGCCGTCTTTCGACCACGTGTTCGGATCGATCAGAATTCGCGGTTCCGCAGCAAGGGTCTCCTGAACGTACAGGACGTTTTGATTTTGCAGACCATCGTTGCGAGAAAAATAATAGCGGCCACCTTCTTTGGATGGAGCACCGATCTTTTCGTAGTTCCAGAGTTCCGTGATGCGTTTTTCGATGCGATCACGACCGGGGATCTTTTTCAGGTAGTCGAACGTGAGTTTGTTCTCCGCTTCCACCCACGCGGCCACGTCTTCGGATTCACGCACGTCATCTTCGAGCCAACGGTACGGGTCGTCGACTTTGGTGCCGTGGAAATCGTCAACCTGATCAACGGTTTTGGTTTCGGGGTACACAAGATTGGTGTCCTGAGCGGCGGTCGAAAGAGTCATGGCGCACATTGTCGAAAAGGCGGTCAGGTATTTCATGTTTCCACATGTCCGTTGGTTGTGATCGTGAGCGGGAGTCTCTGTAAGCCGTCTTATCAATTCCGGGGTGATGTGCAAAGGGCGCGAGTCCTTTTGAGCCCTGCGATACCACAATGTGGGTAGATCTGCGCCCAAATCTGACATAAGGTGGGCTCACCCGAGTTGCGTATTGACGACCGCCACGGAATGATAGAGCGGTAATCACGGTATTCTGTGCACCGTAGGCCAGTGCCTTGATCAGAATTCAACGAGACAAAAAGTAAGTGGAATCCGTTATGGCGTTTCCGCATCCGTTTCAGCTTTACTCCTGCCGTGCAACCACGACTTACGAACTCCCCATCCGCATAGCGCGCCCCACGCAACCATGAACAAAGGGTGCGCCCAAAATTCGCGAAAGGTATTGATTTGAGCGACGTGTGGATTCTGTGGCAAATAGAGTACTGCCACACGTTCTCCAACGAATCGCCGGTTGGACGGAACATAGCCGCGAAATGAATACGCCGAACTCTCGACGTCAAACTCAACAGTCGGTGTACTGACCAAACGGTTGAACGTTCTCAGTGACGTCACGGTACCGGTAGCCCTGGAGGCTCGAAACCAAAACAAAGCGTTGCTGCAGCAATAAGACAGTCCGGACAACACTAAAATCGCACTGAACAGCGACGCGAGCAGAATCGGAATGAAGAAGCTCGATTTCATTTCGTCCCTGTCAGAAAGAATCGACGGCCTATTCCGTGACCTACTTTTCGAAATCACCGGCCATCACGATGTACAGCCGTTCCGGCTTGATGTGCTTTCGAAGAGCCGCGTTGACGTCTTCCACGGTGAGTTCGCTTAATCGCCGTTCGAAGTCTGCGGTGAACTGCATCGTGCGATCGACCTGCAGATGCCCTGTCAGTAAGCCGGTCAATGAACCGTCGGTGGTGCGAGTCAGCTCCTGCTTCTGCAGCAGGCCGCCCTTTTGCACTTTCAATTCATCTTCTGTAATGCCGTCTTTCAGCAGCTTGTTCAGTTCTTCATGAATCACATCATGCAGTTTGTCCGCGTTGTCTGGATTGACGATGGCGAAGATATAGAACACGCTGCGTTCGTCGACAGCCGACGCCTGAAACGCGGACTGAATCGTGTACGACAAACCTTCGTCCTGACGAACTCGATCGCCCAGCCGAGACGACAACGCCCCACCGCCCAGAATCGTGTTACCCAGAACCAATGCCGGATAGTCTGGATGATCATTGCGAATCGGCAGTGTCATCGCGGCGAAGTACGTCGCCTGAGCCTTATCGGGCGTGTTGATCTTCTGCAGATCGCCCTTTTCGTTGTTCACCGGTATCTTCGGCATCTGGACGTATGTTGCGTCAGAATTCCAATCGGCGGTCAGTTTGCCAATGGCTGCAGCCACTTCGGCGGGATCAAAGTCTCCAACGATACTCAGTTCGCCGTGATGGCCGGAAAGCAACGTTGAGTACAGATCCTGCACCTGTTCAATTGTGACGCTCTTCGCCAACGCCACGTCTTCTTCCAGACTGGTCACGTATCGTGGATCATCAGCCTCATACACGCTGATTTTCTGTTGCACGGTGTTCGATGCGATGGCCGTTGGATCTGTCAGACGCTGTTCCACAGACGACAGTCGAGCCTCTTTCATCAGCTCCAGTTCTTCCGCCGGGAAGGATGGCTTTCGCAGAACTTCATAGACGACATCCAACACCGGCACCAGATTGTTGCGCAATGTCTGCAACGAAACCGTGACTTCTCCGGGACTTCCGGAGACGCTTAGCCGAGCTCGGTATTTGTCGAGGGCATCCTGAATGGCCTGGCGAGATAGATTTTCGGTGCCCATCATCAGCATGCCGGGCAGCATTTCTGCCGCGGTGGCTTTGCCTTTCAGAGCTTCAACACTTCCGTATCGCAGCACGAGCCGAAGTTGGACGGTTTCGCCGCGAGTCTTCTTGGGCAGCAACGCAACTTTGATTCCGGAATCCAGTTTGCTGCGGGCGATTCGCTTTTCGATGGCAAGGGGCGAGGCATCGAATTCTTCGCCCTGAGCGATCTGTTCGCGGCCATTGTAGTCGCCAATCATTTCTGCCAGATCGGGCGTGGCGGGAATCGTGGCTCGCTGTGGCTGAGCGGTTGGGTCGAACAAACCAGCCGTGCGGTTGTTTCGAATCAGGTACGCTTCGGCAACACGCTGTACGTCTTCAACGGTGACTTTCTCCAGGCGGTCGCGATACAAAAAGAACAGCCGCCAGTCACCCTGAGCCGACCAGTCACTGAGCGACACGGCGATCCCGCGAGAATCGGCGACACTGAGTTCCCGCTGCTTCAGCAGTTCCTGCTTGGCTCGTTCGACTTCTTCTTCGGTGAACTTTTTGGCAGTTCCACCTTCAATGACATCGATCACGCCCTGCAACAGGCTGGAGGCATCGATCCCCTGCGCAGCCTCAGCACCGAACAACACGATCCCTGGATCGTGCAGCGAAAACGTGAATCCGAACACGCCGGAAGCCTGTCGTTTTTTGACAAGGTTGTCGTACAAGCGACCGGATGGTTCACTGGACATCAACGTGGCCAGCACGTCCACGGCTGCAAAGTCCGGATGGGCGCCCGCAGGAATGTGATACGTAACGCCAGCCATTGGTACTTCGCCAACACGACGCAGATTGACCATGCGTTCGCCGTCCTGGGCGGGTTCTTCGGTGTACGTCCTGTTGAGTTCTCGCGTTGGCCGCGGCAACGCACCGAAGTACTGTTGTGTGAACTTCAACGCTTTGTCGGCGTCGAACTTTCCGGCGATCACAAGCTGCGCGTTGTCGGGTTGATAGAACCGCTTGTAGAACTCCTGCAAACTGTTGATCGGTACACGTTCGATGTCCGCGCGGTTGCCGATAGTCGACTTGCCGTAGTTGTGCCAGTCGAACGACGCACTCATCATGCGCTGCATGAGTACTCGTGTGGGACTGTTTTCGCCGCGTTCAAATTCGTTGCGAACGACCGTCATTTCGGAATCCAGGTCTTCCTTCTTGATGAAGCTGTTAACCATGCGGTCGGCTTCCAGACGAATGGCGAATTCGAGGTTCTCATCGCTGGCCGGCATTGTTTCGTAATAGTTAGTGCGGTCGAGCCACGTCGTACCATTAAACTGAGCACCGCGTTCCTTCAGCACTTTGGGAATCTCCGGATGATCGGGCGTGCCTTTGAAGACCATGTGTTCCAGCAGATGCGCCATGCCCGCTTCTCCGTAGCCTTCGTGTCGGGAACCGACAAAGACTGTCAGGTTGACAGTCACGCTCGGCCGCGACACATCGGGAAACAGCAACACCTTCAACCCGTTTTCGAGTTTGTATTCGGTGATACCTTCAATAGATCGGATCTGCTTCGGCATATTGTCTTCCGACTGCACCGGCGCAGACAACAGCAGCCCGGTGATCAGCGTATAGAAAAGAGTTCTGATGTGTTTCATAATGAACAATCCAGTTCGATGTGATGTTCGTTCCAGGAATGCGGAGCACCGGAATGGTATCAAGCTACACGCGCCGCACCACTGTGTCAGACGATTGTGTCGCGGCTAAGAAACGTCGCACTGGCGATGACACCTGTCTATGCGACACTGAGCGTCATCGAAGAACACACTCACCCTGCGGCTCAGGTCCGTCCAGTCAAAGTGGAACCCCGGTGAACGGCTCCCGGCTGCGGAGACTCATCGCGACTTCATGCGGACGATCACTGTTCCGCTTGCCAACAGCACTTTTTGAACTTCTTCCCGCTGCCACAGTGACACGGATCGTTGCGGCCGAGTCGTTCAGCACCGCGCACGATTGGAGCCACGACGTCCGATGGCTCCGGTTCATCTGCCTCTGAAAATGGGTTGCGATTCGCGGATGGGTTGGCCGCCAGACCACGATTATATACCTCCATAAACTCATTCAGGCCTTCCTGCGTCGTCATGTCAAAGCCTTGCGCTTTGCCCATGCTGAAGAACGATTTCGCCATGCCGAAGTTCGATGCGTCGCTAAGTTCGGCGGCAAGCCGTGATTCTGCTTTCCTGTCAAACACGGCCGCAAGCTGGAGTGCATTCTTGATTTCGAACTCCCGATGCAGAAAACGAAAGAACGCATTTAACTCAATGACGAACTCTTTTGCTTCAGTCGCTTCCATCGCAACCTTGCGAGGCACAATGCTAAACACAATCTCGTTCAGTTCTGCGACCGTCATGTTAGCAGGCGTGACTGCCAGATAATTGGCTCCGTTGTCGATCACCAACCGGGCATAACCACAGTCTCCTCCCGGCAGCGCTTCGAATTCCGGCGAGTTCGCGAACCTGCTCAACAGCTCGTCGGAGTAGTCAGAAAATTCTTCCTCGTCCAGGTCGCCGTCATCGAAGAAATCAGCGTGGATATCAAAGTCTTCCGACATGCCAGCGGAGTCGAAACAACTCCGCATCGCGAATGTGGCCCGCGTCAGGTCAAACTCATCCAGATCAATACTGCCGTGCCAATCCATGGCTTCGGCATGACCTTTCGCTTTCGGATCGGACAGGGTTGCAAGGAGTTCATAGTACGCCCAGATTCCGCCACAGTCTTCCGGCGGGCAATTGCCACTCCCCTTCACGCAGCGCGGATACTCAACTGATGCGTGGGGATCACCGATCGCTTCGACTGTAATCGTATGCTCCCAGCTATCGCCAAAGTCGTAGAGATACGCCAGCTTTGACCCTTCCTGAACGAGGTCGCTAAGCCAAACATCACCACCGTCGATGAGGCCACCGTCAGGAACTTCCACATCACCATACCTTTCCCCGTCCAGCAGAAATTCATACAGATGGCTGTTTTGCCAACCCATGACTGCCTGAATCTGGTCATGAAGCTCATCCAACGTGCAGTCAGGCACTTCGATGCGACGCCAGATTGGTGGCTTCGAATGCAGCAAATCAACCCGCATCTGGTAGATCACATCGGTATCGGTATCGGTATCGGTATCG
>CALFOL010000802.1 GCA_937919915.1 uncultured Planctomycetaceae bacterium | reverse complement strand
AGCAGGAGTCGACATCGGGAAAGCTACAGCGTATTACGCTGACTTGTGGCCGCGGCGAACGGTTTTCGACAGCAATTCGCCTGCCCCCACGAGCCCGACGCATCCACATGATTAGGTAAAGTGCTCTAATCCACACTTCGATCGCAGATTTTCGTACGGACCAAGTGCTGCCTGCACCGCTGCGGCAACTTCCGGAACGCTCATTCTCTGCTGATCGGCCACACGAATCACTCGGTCGGCGTAGACGCGCAGCAGTCCTGAATCACGGAATACTTCCGGCAACGCTTCCGGAGCACAATCAGGCATCCCCACGGATGATAACGGCCACGCTTTTGCAAGTTGCAGCACCAATGGCAGGATCGGATCATCTGCGCTGGTGCGACTCAATCGCTGAAAAACCTGCGGCAGAAACCGAAGTACCAAGTCCACGCTATAGTGCGTCGATACAGAATCGGAGGTAGTCAGGCCAATGCGCTCCAGGTGCTCGCTCACAACGTACTCATCCAGCTCTCGGTAGGCCGTTGCCTGACACAGCGTCAACAGAACAGCAGCAGCCTTCGCAGCCGCGTCCACGTCGAAGCCGGGGGCAGTCCCCGGCCAGTCTTCGCGCCAGATTCGTTCGGTAAAGATTAACAGTCGACGTACCGATTCCATGTCACCGGAAACGTCTCGCGGCACGGTCACTTCGCCGTCTTCAAATAGCTGTTTCAGAAAATCGAGCATCGGAAGTCGCCTACCCGTTTTTCTTTTTCATACTGACGATGCCATCCCAGTCACCAGGAGCCGTTCGATCATGCTGCGTAATCTGCATCGCCAGAAAGTCCTGAGCGCGATCATCAGCGGGCATGCTATGCAGATAACGCCAGGCTTCTGCCCAATCGCCGGCGATAAATTTGTCCAGCCCCGCCTCAAAGTCTGCCAGGTGCTGATCCGTCAACTGTGGCAGTTTCTGCAACGCCGGAACCAGTTCGCTAACCACAAGTGAATTATCCATTCCATAGGGCAGAACGTGCAGCAATCGCCGTACGCGACCTTCGAAGCGTTCTCCGCTGTTGCGAATCAGCTGATCAAGCTTGTCGTCGATCAGAATGGAAACGTGTAATTGCCGCGTCATCCCTTCCAGTCGACTGGCCAGATTCACTACCGGCCCAAACACAGTCACCTTCACCTGCTCGCGCGTACCGATCTTGCCCGCGACAGCGCGGCCGTAAGCGATTCCGATGCTGGTTTCGAAGTCCTTCAACGGATTGTTGGGATCGGCATGAGCCTTTGCGAACTCATCACGAATCGCCAGCGCCGCACGGCATGCGTTCAGCGGAGCTTCTTCCGAACTAATCGGCCAGCCCCAGAACCCCAACGCCGCATCGCCCTGAAAGTCCCCCGTCACACCGCCAAAGCGCAGAATCTGACTGGTCATCACCTCCAGCGCCAGGCTGACTCGTTCCAGTAATCCCGTAAGATTGTCCGCCTGGTCTTCCGCGTGTTTACTGAACCCTCGAAGGTCGCAAAACAGCACCGTCACATCGCACTCGCGCGGCTCAAGCAGCGAAGTGTCGAGATCATTCCCCAGCGCTTCCAGCACGGGGGGGGAAAAGAATTGCCGCAGCCCGGTTTGCTGGCGCTCGAGTTCTCGCTGTCGCTGCAATGAACTGACGATGTCCGCGATAAATTCGGTGAACTTGATATCCGCGTGGAGCCGTCGTTGATTCACCTTCGCACCTTCGCCGGGGCTGCGGCCGGCAATGTACAGGGCCGGATGATCAATAGCTCGTGCGCCTGCCGGTGGTGTCAACGTCTGGCCGGACAGCGGAGTGCAAAAGGCCCAGTTGAACCCGGCATGCTGCGTGTAGGTACTGTCTGCCTGCTCGGACTCGTCCCAAACATGCAGCACGGTCTTCTGTTCTTCGTAAGCGTTGCAAATCAGACGTTCGCTCGGCCGAATCGAACCGTCGGCTTCAAAACGTCGCTCCTGATGCAGCACCACTGGCTTCTGCGTACCCAATTCCAATGAAACAACAGCGACGCCTTCTGCGTGCTGAATTCCGGCCAGTAACAGGTTGGCCAAACGGACGAACAAGTCACGATCCACGCCGGATTCACGAATCACAGCGGGAAGGCTGGTCAGAACCTCGATCCGCTTGTCCGCGTCGTCGTAACGCAGTTGCTGCAGTTGCTGGCGATCTATCGCCAGTTGCTGAACGGAATTACTGCGCGGTGAGTCGCTTTGGGTGACCTGTTGGACTTCGAACCGAGTATTGCCAATTACGAAAGACTGCCCCGGCTTGACCAGAGCATTCAATACTTTATGGCCATCAATGAAAGCAGGGTTAGATGCGGATTCCAAAAGTTGCAGTTGCACGCCGGTACTGCCTGGTGTCAGCGTCGCATGGTTCCGCGACACACGGTCGTCCCAGTCGGAAACGATGTCGTTCTCCGCAGCTCGCCCTAATCGATACACCTTATCATCCGTCAGCAGAAACTGACGGTCGAGCATTCGGTTGTTATGAAATGCAATCAGGCGGTGCATCGCGGAAAGTCGTGTGGGCAGGGAAAGCCGATTGCCAAGCTTCGCGAATATGTGACTCAATTTGAGATCTGAAATATCAGATTTCAGTATCCTAGCTGGATCACGTCACTTCCGCCACAGGCACGACGCGACACCAAACCCACGCGACAGCGTATTGCGCTCACTTGCGGCCGTGGGCACGCGTTGCGATCGAAGAAAGTCGCGAGCGAGCACCGTTCACAACAATAAGTCAACCGACCGCTCGCCTCAATACCGTGGAATTAATGAATAAGGACTGAATCTTCGAATGTTTTGCTGAGTTTTGGTGCTGGTCGATGGT
>CALFOL010000801.1 GCA_937919915.1 uncultured Planctomycetaceae bacterium | reverse complement strand
CGCCCTGCGGGAACTCTAGGGCGCGTTTTCCCGCCCAGGCGGAGAGCATGCTCTCCGTCAGCGTTGAAATCGTCTCATGCACACATCCAACCGTTAGAAACGGTACCAACGACACCGCCCTATTCGAACTCAGCGTTGTTGATTGGTTCTTCGGCGACGAAGTCCGGGATCTCACGCAGCCGTGTGCCACACGGGGTGATCAGTCGAGCATAGACCTGCATGTCGATGTCTTCGCTGAGCGTTCGCACGGATCCGTCGCAGAATGCAAAAACACTCAGCCCGGGATGATTCGAATTCGGAAACGGCGCCATGCCTTCGCCGCCCTTGCGCGCCGCATTGATTGCAGGGCTGAACGGTTTATCGATGACCAAAGCCGCGGGGCTCCGGTCGGTCCCGTGGACCGATGGCGACACGCGCGTCGCATCGATTGGCAGCAGGAAGCCGGAACTCGACAATTGGGGATCTGCCCACGATGGCGTTTTTCTTCCGAGACGCGTCCCGGCATTAATGTTCTCAGCCAGCATGATCGTGTTGCTGGAGCCATCGAAGATTTCGCCAACTCGGTGCGAGTCTGGCTTTGCCACGTTTTCCGGGAAGTTCTCAGGCACTTGAAATTCGGGCCAGAACAACATGAAGTCACGATTGATTTCAGCATCATTGGGTGGGACTTGATTGTCACCGTTCCAATCGAACTGCTCCGACAGAGGGTGTTGTCCGGATTCCAGTCGGGTTGCTTTGCGATGACCAGAAACTGTCATCCAGTTTGAATCTCCAACTCCACAATTGACGACGTAGCTGAGACTACTCACAACTTGAAACGCAGACGGATCCTCCGGGCAGGTGAACGGCTCAACCAGCAAACTGGATAATTCATGATCCGTCATTCTTTGGGAAAAAAGCAAGGCCCTTCGCAAAGTTCGTGAGCGTCACTGGAAGAGTGACCTCTACTTTGCCAGGGCCTCGAGAATTTTCTGGCAGGCCTGTGACTTGTTCAGCGCGTAGAAGTGAATACCTGGAATGCCGTTATCACGCAGTTCTTCACACTGCTTAATCGCGTACTCAACGCCAATTTCGAATTGCGCGTCGCTGTCGTCCTGAACAGCTTCCAGCTTGTTCGAAAGGGCTTCCGGGAAGACCGTGCCGCACATGGACGTGATGCGTTTCATGCGGGCGAAATCTGTGATCGGCATGATGCCAGGGACAATGGGGATTTCAATCCCCATCTGCTGACAGCGATCTCGAAAACTAAAAAAGTTCGAGTTATCGAAGAACAGCTGCGTAAAGATTGCATCGGCGCCCGCATCAACTTTGCGTTTCAGATTTTCGAGGTCAACATCCAGGCTGGGAGCTTCAAGATGTTTCTCCGGGTAACCGGCGACACCGATTCCGAAGTCGCTGGGGTGGTTGCGAATCAACTCCACGAGTTCGTTGGCGTAACTCAATCCGCCTTCCGCAACTTTGAATTCGGTTTCACCCTGTGGCGGGTCGCCTCGCAATGCCATGATGTTCTGGATGCCAGCGGCCGCGGCCCGGTCCAGCCACTGATTGAGTTCTTCGCGCGACGAACCGACACAGGTGAAGTGTGCCATCGCCGTGCGTTTGAAACCCTGAATTTCTTTACACCAGCTGAGTGTTCGGTCCTGAGTCGACCCGCCGGCTCCGTAGGTACATGACATGAACGCGGGTTTGTGTTGCACCAGTGTCTGCATGTGCCGACGCAGGGCAACGTCGCCTTCTTCGGTCTTCGGAGGGAAGATTTCGATCGAGACGGCGAATGGTTGTGAGGAGAAGACTTCCGGAAGTCGCATAGATCTGTCAAGTGCCGTGAGATAATGAAGTGGTGTGGCGGAAACATTTTCATGCCACAATGTGTGTTTTCGCAGCTGGAACAGTGATGGTAGCGTTCACTTGATACCTGAGCCTAGGCAGATTCTGTGATTGGTCCAATCCTCCCGGATCTGGCAGCTACAATCCGGTTGCGATGGCTGAAAAATCCTGCAGAATTCCGCATTGACGGCGACTTCGACAACCGGTTTTGGCTGATGAAAGTGATTCATGGCGATTGAGTTCAACTGTCCGTATTGCACAGCAGCGATTCGCGTGCCCGACGAATTTTCGGGCAAACGCGGCAGCTGTCCAAAATGCGAGACAAAGCTACTGGTTCCGGATGTCGTTCCGGGCGCGTTCGCAAATCCTGAAACTGCTGCCCCGACTCCGCCACCACGACCAAACGACGATGCCGCGGTTGCCGTTGGTTTGAGCGATGATTCCGTTCCGCCAATTGTTCCTGTGCAGTCACCTGCATCGATCTTTCGTTCGCTAGAAAAGAAGCGACGTCGCGGAAAGTCGCAGCAGTTGGCGGGAATGCTGATTCCTGCGGTTTGTTTTTTCGCTTTCGGCGGCGTGGTGGGACTGGTGTTCGTACTGCAAACGCCGGAATTAAAGGGAACGTTGCGCGGCAACGCTGCAGCAAACATGGTAGTCCCAACGGTGAATGTGCCGATCGCCGACCTTGGACTAACAGAGTCTGAGCGAGAAGGAGTTCGACTGGCGTTTCGTACCACCCCGGATTCGTATCTGAGTGATCAGATGACGTGCCGCGTCGAACTCACCGGGACTTCGCTGGCAATTGATGTGGAGGCAGGTGATGGATTTTCCTGGTACACGGTGAATCCAACAACCGATGTCGTCCTGGCAAGCTGGATTCGAAAGAATGCGAATGCGCTGGACAAAGCTCGCCTGCAACAGGCAACCCAGGCTGGCGAGGACCTGTGTCGCGATAAGGTGATCCGCGCGAACGGGACGCCTGTTGAAATCGCAGCAGAACACTACCGTGACGATTTTGGCTTGAACTTCCGTGCCCGAGCGTTCGGCTACGCAGTCGAAGCCGTTGCGGGCAAACGCCGCAGCTTGTGTGCCCATGAAGACAACAACGGTACGCTGTACTTCATACTGCCGACCGGAATTTCAAAATTCACACTTCGCGGCCGCAAACTGGCCAGCAACGCTCTGAAGTTTACGGGGGAATACCGAGTCATCGTCGCCGGCACAAACGCTGCCGCTGCGACTGTGACGGAACCGGCTGAAGACAAACCAGCAGCCGACGCAATGGAAGTTCAATCCGGCGAAGAACCGATGTCTGATCCCGAACAGGAAACGCCTGATCAACCAACCGGAAAAATGATGTCGCCCATGTAGTTTTCGTTCGCCACAGGGCAACGGACTGCCATTACGGAACTTCTCCGCGCATAATGAGTGAACCCGGATTCACTGCATTGTCTGTCGGATACGCCGTCGAGGAGTTCGTCAATGTTCCGCATTTCCAATAAACCGCGAACGGTCAGGACACGAAAACTTTCGAGATCAACGGTGGAGTCGACAGCACTGTGTCTGGGAGTGTTCCTGCTGATCTTGTGCTGTACAACAGATCAGTGTGCCGCCGCCCCGCAACAGCCCGTGATTCGCCCACAGCTGCCTGCTCAGCAGGTTGAGCAATACCATGATCGCTTGATGGCCTATACGGCAGTGATGCTGGGCTGGACGGGCGACCAGATCGCAGACCTGTCACACGGGCAAAAGGACGATCTTTCTGATCTGTGCATCGGCAACGTCAATAATGGTATGGATCGAATTGAACAGAAGGAATTTAGAGAGATGGCCGCGATGGTTGGCAGAATCGACTCACTGAGATCACCGACAACTATCAACAGACGTTTCGAGATATTGTTGCAGTGCGAGTTGAATATCAGCGGCAACGATGTGCACTCTCAGATGAAACCGTTCAAATTCTGAAAGACGCTGGTCAGGCGGCTTCAGATCAGGTCCTCGCAGAATGGATCGCTGGTGCGCAGGAGATAATCAAACCTCAGAAAAAACGACTCGCGAATATTGGAAAGAACTTTGTGTTTTCGTTTCCAATACCAGTCCTGCAGGTTTCGGAAATCGATCGTCATCCGAATTGGATGCAAGCCCTGAAAAAAGTGAATGACAGCATCAACAGCATTCCCGATCCACGCCACGAA
The DNA here is from genome assembly GCA_937919915.1 of uncultured Planctomycetaceae bacterium. Classification (GTDB taxonomy): domain Bacteria; phylum Planctomycetota; class Planctomycetia; order Planctomycetales; family Planctomycetaceae; genus Fuerstiella. The sequence goes on along the minus strand of CALFOL010000801.1, from coordinate 3,095 downwards.
GCTCGCCGCGCGGACGATGCAATGACCATCGTCGGTTTTCTGGACAAAGAGCTGTGGCTAAGGAAAGAGCAGCGTGATCCGCTCAAGAAGCTGGTCTACGATGTAATCCCTGAAGGCGGCGTCTCACCACGCAGCGACAATCCCGTCGTCGACGTTTCGATGCTGCTGCTTCCGCTGCTTGAAGTGGCGGAAGCAGATTTGACGTTTCTCACCGCTCAACAACTTGCTGTCTGGAAGGGACTCAAACAATTCTTCGACTGCACACCTCGCCCGGCGCGACTAATCAATCCCGGCACCGATTATTCCCTGCCCACCGAATTGCTCAGATAAGCGACTTCTTACGCCGCACGTCGTCGCGTCACGAAGTCTGGTAAGAAACCGTCCGGACAATGCGCTGGTGGTACGGCATCGTCACCGGTGTTTGCCCGAAGTCTGGCAATTTGCAATTCCTGCTTTTGAATTTCCAGAGCGTAGGTTGCTTCGAGCACACTCAGCGCCTCCAGACAATGTTGGGCGGCGTTTGTATTCCGTGTCTGTTCGTGATTTTCGAAGATCTGCATGGGTGCCACTCAGAATTTCACGCCCTGTTACTCAATCGTGATCATGCGAATGAGTATCGTGGTCGTGTGTGTGGGTGTCATGATCGTGGGAATGATCATGATGATGGTCGTCCGGAGATGAACTCCCCGAAGCGGAAGGTGACGGTAGTGTGCCTGATTCCTGAGATTGCAGAAAGGCCGATTCTGCCGCCCGATAAACGTCTCGCAAAGACACGCCATGCTCCTTCGCCGCCGCCGCACAGTCTTCAAATTCCGGGGCAAAAGTCGCCGGACTGCCGGTTCGCCACGCGCGTTTACCAGTCACTTCGCCCCATGGCGTGGCCACCGTAATCTTGTCGCGGAACTGAATCGAACGCTGAATCGACGATCGACGAATCCCCAGAGTTCCCGTTTCGGCAAACAGAATCTGCTCCATCGCGTCGACATGTTCCGGCCGACACAACACGCTGAGTATCGTTCCAGGCCGATCCTTTTTCATCTGGATCGGTGTGGCAAAGACGTCCAGTGCTTTCGCTGCTGTCAACAGTTGCCGAACATGCCCGATGACTTCGCCACTGACATCGTCCAGATTCGTTTCCAGCAAAGTCACGTATTCCGTGTTAGCGTTCGCGGCGGCCGTTCCGACAAACAGCCGTAAAATGTTGGCTCGCTCGGGAAACGTCATCGTCCCGGCCCCGTAACCGACAGCTTCGATCGTCATCGCCGGCATCGGCCCGAATGAGTCAGCCAGTGTCTTCACGATGGCAGCGCCAGTCGGCGTGGTGAGCTCTGCTTCGATCGGAACATCTGCCAGGGGAATACCTTTCAGAATCTCTGCCGTCCCCGGAGCAGGCACGGCACAGATGCCGTGATCGATTTTCACGTAGCCGCGACCGGGAGGCACAAAGTTACAAACAATGCGATCAACGCCCAGCAGATCGAAACCAACGGCCGCGCCAACGATGTCAACAATGGAATCCACAGCGCCCACTTCATGAAAGTGCACCTTGTCGACAGTTGATCCGTGCACTCGAGCCTCAGATTCTGCAACAACCAGAAACAGCTGCCTGGCCAGATGGCGCTGCGAATCCGTGAGTGCTTCGGCGGCATCAAGAATGTTGCAGATGTCGGTGTAATGCCGATGAGCGTGCTGTTCGGGATGATCGACCAACACGTGAGTGGCGCGAAAGCCGTTCTTGATAACAGTCTCGATGCGCAGCGTGACATCGGGAAGATTCAACGAAGCGATGGCCTTCCGGATCGCTTCTTTGTCGACACCCGCATCAATCAGCGCCCCCAGCGTCATGTCGCCGCTGATACCTGTCGCACATTCCAGCCATGCAATTCGCATGTTAAATTCCTTTGTGAGATAATCGTGAGGCGGCAGTTTAACGTGGGAAACAACGATTGTCTGCCAACGAGCGACCGACGACAAAAATCCGTTCGCATCCCCGAAAGGTGAAGGGATTCTGCAGACCGATGCCAAAGTTTAAGCCCAACATGTCAAAATCTCCCGCCCTGCAGGATGATGCCTGGCAGTTGTTCGTTGCAGCTGCGCACGGTGACGCCACAATCGTCGAACGTCTGATCGCAGCCGATCCTGAACTCATGCACCATCAAATCTGGTACGAGTTCCCGATTCACTTCGCGGTGCGGGCCGGGCATCCAAATATCGTTCACATGCTGCTGGAAGCAGGCACCAATCCCGCGCGCTGCAACTTCACCTACAGTTCGTGGCAAAGCCTGCTGCCACTGGCCGACGATCGCGGGCGAGACGACATCCGCCCGATTCTCGTCGCTGAAATGCAAAAACGGTTTAATTACTGTCCGGACTACAAACCACTGTGGGATGCCATCAGCAAAAATGACTTCGACGAAGTCAGTGCGCTGATTAGCCGGGATTCCAGGCTGGTCAACATCGGCGACGAACACGGCAACCGCGCGATTCACTGGGCTGTCCTGGCCAGGCGAATTCCCATCATTCAACTGTTGCTGGACGCCGGCGCAGACATCAATGCGCGGCGAGCCGACCTGCAAAGCCCAGCGCATATTTCAACGTCGGTGACTACTGGTTCAGAAAGAAGCATGAGAGCGATCCGGAAACGAAACCTGATCAGGTAACGCAGTTCCTGCTGAAGCACGGCGCGGAATACGAATTCTCCGTTGCCGTTTCGCTGGGAGACATTGATCGCGTCACCGCCGAACTTCAACGCGATCCGAAACTCGCCACACGTCTGCATCCGTCGCAGCGCAGTCCTCCGGGGCGTGCCGCAAAGTTCGGACATCTCGAGATCGTGCGACTGCTGCTGAAACACGGTGCCAACCCAAACCTGCCCGAAGCTTGCGCTGATCGTGGCCTGGCGTTGTTCGAAGCCTCCGCTCGCAACGATCTCGAAATGACGCTCCACTGGATCCAAACGGAGACCTGTGGGCGGGAATTATCAATTCGATTCTCAATTTCGATGACACAAATCTGCTCGACGAGTTTGTCGCTCGATTTGGACGGAAGCGATTCGTGACCTGAATCCGGCGAACGGCTGGCGTCTTCCAAAGTCG
>CALFOL010000800.1 GCA_937919915.1 uncultured Planctomycetaceae bacterium | reverse complement strand
GGAACTAACGACGCACCGATCAACAACTGTGGAGAGTTCGCGATGCACAAGGATATCCGCAACAACACACGAGTAGTCTGTATTACGGAATTGTCTCATCGTAAGAACTGAGTTGCCGAAAGCGACTGTGTTTGCTGCGTAGCAAACTTAGCAGCCGCCGGTAGACTAAACTTCATCATGAAACAACCGCGGCCTGCGGATCTCGTCCTTCACAATTCCCATCAGTGAATCAATGAAACGACAACGAAGAATCAACCGACGACACGCGCTGGCGGCAATGGCAACGGCCACTATCGGCAGTTCGCGGGCTTTCGCTGATAGCGCCAAGCCGAAACATATCCTGCTGCGATCTTCGTGGCAGACCGTCAATATTGGCGATATCGCCCACACCCCCGGCGTGCTGCGGATTCTTGAGACGCATCTTCCGGATGTGAAAGTCACCTTGTGGCCAGGTAAAATCGACAACGGCGTGGATGAGTTGCTGACATCACGTTTCCCCGGACTGAACATTGCGAAGAACGCAGCGGAGTTAAGGACGGCGTTTGCCGATTGCGATTTTCTGCTGCACGGTTCGGGGGCGTCTTTGGTCGCGCAGCGCGACGTGGATCGGTGGGCAAGGGAAACCAACAAGCCGTACGGCATTTACGGGATCACATTGCCACCGAAGAAGTCGAGCTCCACGCAGGCAACGACAATCGAAGCAATGGCTGAAACAGTTCGCGTTCTTAGCGGAGCGAAATTCGTCTTCTTCCGAGACTCGCACTCCCTGGCCCTGGCGAAGCAAAAGGGCTGCAGTGCCCCGATCATGCAGTTTGGACCTGATGGTGCATTTGCCTGTGATCTCCGCGATGACGAACGTGCAGATGCGTTTCTAAAGCAACATGGACTGGAGACGGGTAAGTTCCTGTGCTGTATTCCGAGGCTACGCTACACGCCGTATTGGACGATCAAAAAGGGTATCGCGTTCGATGAAGTCAAACACGCTCGCAATGAGCAGATGAAAGAACACGATCACGCTCAACTGCGAGCGGCCATTGTCGAGATCGTGAAGACGACCGATTTAAAAGTGCTCCTGTGTCCCGAAGACCAAACGCAGATGCAGGTCGGGAAAGAACTGCTGCTGGACAAACTTTCACCGGAAGTCCGTCAACGCGTTGTCTGGCGCCCCGATTACTGGCTGACGGGCGAAGCGATCAGTACCTACATCCGCAGTGCCGGTTTGTTCGGCAACGAAATGCACTCGCCCATCATGTGCATTGGGCATGGAGTCCCGGCGATCGTGTGTCGCTGGGGCGAACAGACTTCAAAAGGTTACATGTGGGAAGATATCGGCCTGGGCGAGTGGCTGTTCAACATGGATAGCGCCGCTGAGGTCAGGGAGATCGTTCCAGCGATTTTAAAAATGGCGAATGATGCACAGCGAGCAAAGCAGTTGGCAGACGCCGCCCGAAAACGCGTCGAGCAACTGCAGCGCGAGACAATGGCGATACTCCGGAATACACTTTAAAGCGTATTTGCGTTTGCCCCCCCCTGGGGAAATTCTCACACTAGGCAGTGGGGAGTTGCGCTCACAATCAACGAAGCCGTCACAGGCATCACGACTGCGATGACACAGCCAGCGGGATCCAGCTTCGATACCAATCCGCGATTTGTGTGGCAGCACCCCAAAGTGACTTCACTGTGACGTAGAAAAGTTTACCGCTCTGCTGTTTCCCCGTCGGCTGATGCTTACTTTTTCCTGATGTCGACGCACACAACTTCTTTGTCGTCTCGCAGGTACAACATGCCGTTGGCGATCGCTGGGGCCTGTCGTGTCATTCCCAGCACGACCGATCGGTCGGTCACCTGAAAGCTGTCCGGTGATGCTTTGACTACCATCAGGTCACCTCGCATGGTGCTGACAAACAGCTTGCCATCGGCCAGAATCAGGTTCGCCTTGCCAAACCGCGATTCCGCCCAGACCTGTTCACGATCCGCAAGTCGGATGCACACCATGTTTGTGATCGGACCGGCGCTGCCTTTGTTGTCCAAAGCGTACAGGTGACCGTCGAAGACCACCGGCGTTTGCCACTCCGCTCGCAGCACACTGTCTGCACCAAGCGATTCCCAGTCCGCAGACGCGGTGAAGGTTCCGCCGGATTCTTCGATCGTCAGAACAGTCGCACCATGGTTTTCACCCGCGGAAATCAACAGTTTGGAATCACCCAGTGGTACCGGCGACGCAGTGTTGCAGTCGTAGTCAGTGACATATTCAAAGGTCCACAGTACCTTGCCATCCGCAGGCTCAATGCCAATCACTTCTTTGCCAACAAATGCGACAATCTGTTCTTTGTCGCCCAGTGTGGTCACAATCGGAGAAGAATAGCCAGCGTTGCCCTGGGCGGCCGTCCATGCCAGCTTCCCGGATTTCAGATTGAATGCCGCCACGGCGCCGCGATGAGATCCGACCTGCACAACCACATTGTCGCCGACAACCAGCGGTGACGACGCCATGCCGTAGTCCATTGGTTTGCCGAACAACTCTTTCGGAGCATTCACGGACCAGGTCTGTTTACCGGTGGCCGCATCGGCAGCGACCAGAACACCTTCCCCCGTGTAAGCATAGACCTTGCCATCGTGCACTGTGGGTGTCGCTCGTGGACCGTTGCCCATTGCGTTTTCGTACGCCGGAGCGAGCGTTTCTTCCCACATCTTTTCACCGGAGGCCGCGTCCATTGCGACCAGCAATTGATTCTTTTCGTCCTGATACGACGTATACGCGATTCCGCCGCTGATGGCGATTCCGGACATCCCTGGGCCCAGCGGTTGTCGCCATACAATGATGGCGCCGTCTGACGGGAAGGTGTCCGTCAGCTTCGTCTCTGTCGAAACTCCGTTGCGATTCGGTCCCAGAAATTGTGGCCAGTCGTCAGCGTTCAGCGGCAATGCAAACGCAGCGAAAACAGTCAGCAGCGTAAGTTGAGCGAATAAAGGTCGCATCGGAAATCATCCTTCGGCGTTGAACAATTGCTTGAAGCAGTTTATCTATTGCAATGAACGTTACTGGGCTCGCGGGAACAGGCTTTCTGCAATCGAAAACACGAGCCCGCGGCTATGACTCAGCGAAATTCGCTGTAGGCGTGCGGGGCAGTACAGGTATTGTTTAATGGCTGGAGACTCGGGCGGCAAGACCGACCTTGGCGGAATGGTCTTTCTGGCCCACAGAGCCGGATCTCGTGAGCAGAAAACGCTGGCCGATGTGCGTTTCTTTCGAATTTTCGAGTTGAGATCTCAGATTTGAAATTTCACAGGGCTCCGTGATGGCCGGGTTTCCAGCCGCCGTGTTTCCGTTTCGCGAAATGGTGATCTACGGCGCGGCAGAGGGAATTCTGCGAACGGGCAGCGGATCGGTGCTGAGGCGATCCAGTTCTGACTGAACTTTGATGGCCTGCTCGCGAACGGTGGGATCTTCGTCCTTAACCAATGCTGCCAGCAGACTGGTTCGGCGTGGGATTGGGTGCCGACGAATTGGGGGCATGGCCAGAACCCTAAGCTTGGGATTGTCATGCCGAGCCAGCACTTCCACGTGGGCGTTCATGGAGCGATCATGATTAAGTCGCTCGACACGTCTCTTCACCTCGGATTCGCCCGAAGGTAATTCCAGGACCTCAGCGAATAAAATGGCGCTTCGTTGACTTGGCTGCACGTCGACATCCCATCGCAGATGAAACGTCGAATTTCTTGCCGTGTTGTACACGTCGTCGCTGTTCAGGATTCGTGGCGTCGGCTTCAAGGTACTCAAGAGTTGTTGTTTTTG